>CAZHIB010000020.1:0-9938 GCA_964532365.1 uncultured Candidatus Saccharibacteria bacterium | reverse complement strand
ATAATATAATTAGTATCTATATTTCATCCATCAAATTAGGCAGGTTTCTTATATTTATAAATAGTAACCTTGGCTGGGCGAATAATTCGATGACCAATTTTATATCCCGTTTGAATAATTTTTTCTACTTTGTGGTCTTTACTTTCATCATCGGTTTGTATAACTTCGATTGATTCATGAATAGATGGATTAAAAAGAACATCTATTTTATCAATTTTTTCAACTCCAGCATCTTCTAAGCCTTTTACAAGTTGAGTATATATATACTCAACACCCATTCGCCAATTTTTATCTACATTCTCCCAACTTTCTTTATTGGCAAAAGCCATATCAAAGCTATCTAATGCTGGCAAAATATTATTCATGAACTTTTCTTTTGTTATTACCGAACTCCTAGTGTGAGATTCACCATAATCCTTTTGAAGGTTAATATAATCAGCTTTAGCTCTTTGCCAACCAGTCAAATATTCCTCCTTCTCTTTTTGAAGTTTTTTAATTTCTTCTCTTAATTTCTTCGCCACATCTTTATGGGGCAACTCTTCCCCATCTTCTGTACTTTCTACAAAAGTGATATCTTCAAAATTTTCTTTTGCGTCATTAAGGCCTTGTGCAAAAATAGATTCATTTGTATTTTTTTCATCTTCGTTCATAAATGTAATTTTATACAAAAAATCAAACTTTTTCAAGTTTGATTTTTTTGTTCTAACGCTTTGACCACTGTGGAGATTTTCTTGCTTTTTTAAGTCCAAATTTCTTTCTTTCAACTTGTCGAGGATCGCGCTTAAGCATTTTAGATTTCTTTAATACACCACGTAATTCAGAATCATTCAGAACAAGAGCTCGAGAAATGCCATGTCTAACCGCTTCAGCCTGAGAATGAATTCCTCCACCCTTTGTGGTGACGACTACTTCAAATTTTTCGGCCGGAGTAGCTGTTTCAAAGGCTGATGTAACAATCTTTTTTAAATCTGCTGTTTTAAAATATTCTGTAAAATCCTTACCATTAATGGTATATGAATTTTTTGTGGCTTTAATTAATTTAACAACTGCGGTTGAGGTCTTGCGACGACCGATTGCCCTAAAATATTCTTTTTCTTTTGTCTTTTTTTCAGTCATGGTATTTTTTTCTAGAAAATATAATTTAATTTCTAGAACCTAATCTATTAATCTTTTATTGTTAAACGCTTCATCATAAGGGCTCTTAATTTATTAGCTGGCAACATGCCGTAAACAGCCAATTCATATAACCCCTTCCATCCTTTAATATCTAAAATCTTAGCATTTGTCTTTGTTTTAAAACCACCTGGATAACCAGAATATGTCTCGTGCAATGTTTCATTTAAACGTTTTTCGCTCATTTTTGTCTTACTAGCATTTTCTATCACAACAAAAACATCTGCTATTTTATTGGGAACATAATCGGGTAAATTTTTACCCATTAAAATTTTTGCCACAGCGCTAGCTGTCACACCTAATGATTTTCCACTTGCATCAATTGTATATGTTTTAGTCATAAAATTATATAAATTCAATTATAGCCATCTTGCTTGCATCTCCTCCCCGACGAGGAAGCTTGGTAATTCTTGTATAACCTCCAGGAGTATTTTTATACTTCGGAGCAATCTCATCAATCAATTTATTGGCTTCTGCTGTTAAATTATACAACCGAGAAATTACTAAGCGTCTTGAAGCCAAAGTTCCAACATTTGCTTTCGTAATCATCTTTTCGATAAAAGGTCTTAATTCTTTTGCTTTCGCTTCAGTTGTTTCAATTTTACCATGAGCAATAAGCGACAACATTAAGCCCTTAAGCAACGCATGTCTCTGGTTTTTAGTTCTTCCAAATTTTCTGATGTTATTATGATTTCTCATATTATATAATTACTTATTTATTAATTAACTTTTATTTAAGGACAATACCGTAGGCCCCAAGAACTTTTTTTATTTCTTGAATACCCTTATCTCCAATCCCCTCAATTTCCAATAAGTCTTCTTTCTTTTTTCGGGCCACACCACCAATCGTTCGGATATTTGCTCCCGTTAAAGCATTTAAGGTTCTTGTCGATAAATTTAAAGTATCAATTCTAGTTTTTAATATATCAGTTAATTCATTACTATCACTTTTTTCCTCTTCTTTTTCGTCTTTATCATTTTTATCAACTATTTCTACTTTTTTATTTTCAACCCGATGAGCGATAGTAAAACCAACAATAGCTTGCAACTGTTCAACCATAACTGTAATTGCTCTTTCTAAGGCTTCACGCGGAGTTAAGGTCCCATCTGTTTCAATAGTCATCCGCAATCGATTGTGATTTGTCTTATCACCAACACGCATATTTTCTACTTCATAAGAAACTCGACGAATCGGAGTAAAGATTGCATCAACAGAAATAACACCAACTTCATTTTTGGTCTTTTGATGCATTTCTTTTGGCACAAAACCTAAACCTTTTTCAACCGTCATTTCTATTGAAAAACTATTTTTCCCTGTTACTTCTGCAATATATAAATCAGGATTCAAAATCTCAACTTGCCCCGTTAATTCAATGTCAGAAGCATTCACAATTTTAGGTCCTTTTGTCTGAATTTTAACAACCTGAGGCTCATCTGTATTTAAACGAAAACGAACTTGCTTAAGATGAAGTAAAATAGTGACAACATCTTCTTTAATACCATCCATAACTGAAAATTCATGATCTACTCCATCAATTTTAATTGAAGTAATTGCCGCTCCGGTCAGAGACGACAAAATAATACGGCGCAATGAATTTCCGAGTGTATGCCCATAGCCAGGGTAAAGACCATCTATTTCATAAATACCCTTTGTTCCCTTTTCTTCAGAAACAATAGATAATTTTGATGGCAATATAATATTTAAATCAGACATAATGATATGATTTTGGAGAACCAAAGGTTCTCATTATTATTTATAAAATTAACCCCATGATATTTTTAACGACTATAAAATTCTAAGACAGTATTAAGATCAATATACCCTTCGGTGTTCTTAGGTTTACCCTGAACAACACCCGAAAGATTTTCAACATTAAAATTTAACCAATTAGGACAAGTATAATCTTTCATTTTGTTAGCCATATCTTGAAATAAAATACTTTTTTTACTCCCTTCTCTAATAGCAATAACATCTCCAACTGAAACATGATATGAGGCTACTGTTGTTTTCTTCCCATTGACTAAAATATGTCCATGAGAAACCATTTGACGAGAAAGACGTCTAGAATGAGTTAGTCCAAGTCTATACACAACATTATCAAGTCTATTTTCTAATAATTCAAACAGAAAATCAGTCGAGAGTGAACCCTTATGATTAACGGCTTCTTTTACGTAATTTGAAAACTGGCGTTCGCTTATACCATACATAAATCGAACTTTTTGTTTTTCAATAAATTGAGTTGCGTAACCAGACAACGGCTTTTGTCTTTTCCCTTTACCGTTTTTTAAGTGTCGAGCTTCTGAAATAGCAAACTTAGTTGTTTGACATTTTTCAAAGACTCCGGGTCCTAATCTTCTACAAATTTTATATTTTTGAACTGTTTTCATAATTTATTATTTTGCCATATGGCTCTTATTATACTCTTCGTGGTTTCTTGGGTTTAGGTCCATTATGAGGAACTGGAGTAACATCATTCACCCCTGTAATATCGATATCATAAGCCATAAAAGCTCTAATAGTAGGTTCCCGACCACTTCCAACTCCCTTAACTTTTACATCAACTTCTTTAATTCCAAGGGCTTTAGCTTTTTCCCCAATTACTGATCCAGCTTTTGACGCAGCAAAAGGAGTTCCTTTTTTTGCCCCCTTAAAACCAAGTGATCCAGCGGAGGTCCAAAAAATAGTATTTCCTTCTTTGTCAGATAAAACAACCTTAGTGTTATTAAATGTTGCTTCTACGTGCAAAGTTCCTGAAACAATTTTCTTTTTAGGGACCTTAAATCCAACCTTAGAAGTGCTTTCGACACTCTTCTCAGGACTCTCTATTTTCTCTTCTTCTTTTGTTATTATTTTAATTTTTCCCATATTTTTATTCGTTTATAGTAATTAGCTTCTAGTTTCTAGCCACTAAAAAAGAACCTGACATTTTTTTGGCTAGGTCTTACTTTCCTTACGACGTCCTGAGGCCATAGTTTTTCTAACATTACCTCGAATAGTTCTGGAATTAGTTTTTGTTCTCTGTCCATTAACAGGTAATCTTTTCATATGTCTAATACCTCTATATGCCTTAATATCTTTTAATCTCTTAATATTTGAAGCTACTTCACGTTTAAGTGAGCCTTCTATCGACATTGTTTCTATAATTTTTCGAATGGCGTTTTCTTCTTCAACGGTTAAAGTATCTGCCTTAACATTAGGATCAATACCGGCTTCTTTTAAAATACTTTTAGCTCTTGAGACACCAATACCATAAAGACTGGTTAGTCCAATATATAAATGTTTGTTGTTCGGAACGGTTATACCTAAAATTCTCATATAAAATTATTGTTTTTGTTTATGTTTTGGGTTAGAACAAATAACACGAAGATGACCACTTCGCTTAATTAACTTACATTTCGTACAAATTTTTTTAACAGCTGATTTAATTTTCATATTTATATAATAACAAAGCTATGGGGTTGTTTACCCTGTATTTTGTTTACACAAGCACACGTTTTTATATATTACACTATTTATTAAAATATGCAAGACTATATTATAAGCCTAATTTCTTTTAATGATTCTCCCTTTTCCACCATACGGGTCAAGAAGAACTTCCACCCTATCTCCAACTAAGACTTTTATTCTATGCATACGCATCTTTCCAGAAAGATAAGATAAGATAATTTTCCCTTCACCGACATCAACCCTAAAAAGAGTATTCGGAAGAGCCTCAGTTACCAACCCTATCACAATATTTTTATCGTCTTTTTGGTTCATTTTTAACATCATTAAATATAACAAAAAATCTTTCTTTCGTCAAATTTATTTTTTAATTATAATATTTATTTTAGATAATTTATCAGGAAGATACTTTTGCCATGGTGGAAATACTTTAATAGTTGCAGAATCTATTCCTTTGTCTTGTCGCAAAACTGATAATACTTCACTTTTGTGAATACCTAATAATTTTGTTTTTAAAACTTCCAAGCTAGGCTCCCAGATTAAATGCAAATCTCCTGTCAAATTGAATGGGATTGAATTAATGTCTTTTGTAATTATTTGATTTTTGTCTACAAAATCAAAAGAAAGATTTTCTAAATTTATCATTCTGATTTCGCTCACTTCATCTTTTGATATATCAGATAATGATGATTTAATAATATAATTAAATAAACTTTCTTTTTTTAATAAAACAACAGTTAAAAATCCTTCAATTTCTATTTGGGCTTCGGGAGTTTTTGAAACAAGATTATCGCTATTTGAATAAGTAAAAGATGTAGCGTTTGGATATAAAACATAACCAGAAGGTAATAATATTTCTACTTGATTTAATAAATCATCTTTTAAAGAGGTTTGAGCAATGTTTTCTACCTTAATTTTATCTGTATCATCAAGAACATAATATAAACCCACCGCTCCGCCTACCAATTCGTCTTTTAATTTTCCATATATTAAATTATATTTATTAGTTCCCTTGAAAGAAGTAATATAAAAATCTGATGGTGAGCCATTATAACTTTCACCTGGAAGAAAAGAATTTATTAAAACTTCTACTTTCCCAGGGATAATTTTTTTGTCTTCATTAATCTGGTATCCCGGGATTATGACTTCAGTTTCAGTTTGATAAGTCTTTCCATCCTCATCAGCCAAAAAAGTCCCCTTTAAAATCTTTTGAGGGGTAGTGCTTAATTCATTATATAAATAAATACTACCTCTAGCATTTATTGAGACCTCTTTTGGTTCAGTTAAGGTAATATTTTTAAATTTTTTATCTGAAATAATCATTATTTCAAATTCAGTACCTTTATTTTCTTTATCTTTAGAAGCAATAAAATTTTTATTATTAAATTTAATTACTTGCTCTTTGGGAGTTAAAATTATATCTACTTTGCTAAGTAAAATTCCAAACCAGTAAATTCCACCCAAAAAAACCAACACCCCAATAACAACAAACATTGACCTGCTTAAAAATTTTTTACCACCCTTTAACTGGGGAGTTCTTTGTATCCTTTGTTTTGGTTTAGCCGTTTTATTGAATAGAAAATATTTTCTTTTATTTTTTGTTTTTTGAACATTTTTGGGTAAAGAAATAGCCGGTCCTTCATCTACCAAAACCTTCTTTTTATTTATATTAGTTTTTATGTCTTGAAAAATAATTCTGGTCATACTATTTAGTCATTTTTCTCATGACTGAAATTGATTCAACCATTAGAAATGGGTCACAACTACCTTCCCCCACTTCACACATATTTAAAAATTCTGGACCTTCCAAAGTTACAACCCTACGATTGGAAGCTGAAATTTTTGTTTCCGCGTATTTTTCATCACGTAATACATTGGCAAACCAATCCTTAATATCATTATCGGCTGTTAAAAATATTGTACTTGGAAGGACTAAAATATGAGGCAAAGTATTTAAACATCTATCAAATGATTCACCCCAGGATCTTTCAATTGACTTAAATAAAGGGATGGCTTTTTCTTTAAATTCAGTCGAGAGATTATTTTGAGTATATAATTTAAATAACTCCTTTGCATCTCTTAATTCAATTTCTAATTTAGTGCACATATAATTGAAAAAATTTTTTTTACCAAAAGGAAAAGATAACGTAGCTTTTAAAATTCCATTTGTTACAATTCCAATGTCAGTTAGTTCTCCGCTAATATCGATTAATAAATATGAATCTTGGTCAATATATTTGTCTCTAATTGCAAAAAATGTAGCTAGTGTAAATGAGGAGAAATTTACCTTAATATGATGAAAAGTTTTTGACAGTGTCTCACGAATTTTATTTAAACATATTTGAGGAGATAGAGATATAACCATATTCATCTCTAAGGTTTGACATCTCGTTCCCAATGGTTCGTCAACGATGTATCCATTTAAAGACACTGAAGTAGTATGTTGTTCCATTATTTCAGCAGTACCATTAGTAGTACTATATTTTTCTTTATAAATCTCAATAAGTCTTGATATTTCTTTTTGTATCAATTCATTGGCTAAATTTTTAGTAAATATAAATGGTTTTTCTTTAGCCATTCTTATTGTATTGGTTTCAGATATATACCAAGGAGAAGAAAGAAAACAATAAATTTCATCAGGAGCCCCAATTTTTTTATTATATAAATGACTTGCAGTTAAATGAAGAGCCGAACTCATTTCATCAATAAATTTTTTAAAATTATATTTTTCATATATTTTTATTTCATTCTTTACTGTTTTAAGAATTTTAGGAATCGTCTTGCCATCAAGTGGAATACTGACCATTGCCCCTCCAATACTGCCTGATCCAATATCAAAAATTGCCACCAATTTTTCTTTTTTTGTTGAAAATATAAATCCCATTACATTATTATTATACCCTGTAATTACTTTTTTACAAACCTATTTTAATATTAAAAAGAGAAAATATATAAGAAAATTTTTATTCAACTAAGATAGCTTTTATTCGACGAATGCCTGAAGAAGAGGCTTCTTCTTTTTGTATTTTAAAATGACCAAGTTCTTGAGTATTTGTGACATGAGGACCTCCGCATAATTCTTTAGAAATAAATCCACCATTCTCGTCTTCAACAAAATATACGGAAACAATTTCAGGATACTTAGTTCCAAATTCCATTTCAGCTCCAATTTTTTCAGCCTCAATAAGGGGCATTTCCTTACGAACCATATTCAAGTTTCTTTTTATTTTATCATTTACCCAATCCTCCACTTTTTGTTTTTCTTCATCTGTGATCTTCCGGTCGCAAACAAAATCCATTCGAAGACGCTCTTCTGTAATATTACTTCCTCTTTGCTTTATATGAGGTCCAACAATAGCCTGGAGTCCGGCCAAGAGCAAATGGTGTGCAGTATGAAGTCTAACTGTTTTATTATTATGATTAGCAAGTCCCCCCTTAAACATTCCAGCGCTAGATGTACGCGAAAGCTCTTGATGTTCTTTAAGTTTTTTATCAAATTCTTGCCTATCAATCTTTTGTCCTTTTTCTTTGGCTAATTCTTCGGTCAATTCTATAGGAAAACCATAGCTTTGATATAAATCAAAAGGATCAACTCCTTTTTCAAATTCTTTTAATCCATTTTCAAGTGTTTTTTCAAATTTCTCTTCTTCTTGCTTTAAATTATTTAAAACAAAAATATTATTTTTTAATAATTCTGGGTAGACATCTTTGAAATTATCGATCACAACTTTTGCAACTTTATCTGTAAATGATTTTAATCCCAAATGTTTACCATAACGTATTGCTCGACGAATCAAACGACGTAGTACATATCCTTGTCCACTGTTATCTGGGGAAATACCTTTCTCATCCCCAAGAATGAAAACACTGGCTTTAATATGGTCAGCAATAATTCGCATTTCTTTTTGATTATCATCATATTTACACCCTGAAAGATTTTCAATTTCAACAATTATTGGCCAAAAAAGTTCAGTTCTATAATTATCATCAAAACCATTCATAACGGCCAAAATTCTTTCAAGCCCCATACCGGTATCTATATTCTTTTGTTGGAGTATTTCATATTTTCCTTCTTTGCTTTTATTATATTGCATAAAAACATCATTCCAAATTTCAAGCCAAAATGGATGATCATCATTAAATCCCTCAGGAATATCTTTAATATCTCCAACCCAATAAAACATTTCTGAATCAGGACCACACGGACCTGCTTCTCCTGCTGGCCCCCACCAATTATTCTTTTTTGGAAGTTTTGCAATTCTTTTTTCACTTATTCCCAAACTTTTCCATGTCTCAAACGCAACGCTGTCAAAAGGAGCATCTTCATCACCAGCAAAAACTGAAACAGCTAATCTGTCCTTGGAAAGACCTAGCCATTCTGGGGAGGTTAAAAATTCATAACTAAATTTTATGGCATCTTCTTTAAAATAATCTCCCAATGACCAATTACCGAGCATTTCAAAGAAAGTATGGTGTGAATAATCGCCCACCTCATCAATATCACCTGTTCTGATGCATTTCTGAAAATTTGTCAATCTATTTCCAAGTGGATGTTTTTCTCCAGACAAATAAGGCACGAGTGGATGCATCCCAGCCGTCGTAAAAAGAACAGAGGGATCATTCTCTGGTATAAGTGAAGAATTGGGAATTATTTTATGTTCTTTACTTTCAAAAAATTTTAAAAAATTTTGTCGTATTTCATTTGCCGTCATAAATCTATACTATACTAAAAATAGTAAATCGAAAAGTCTATTAATATTTATTTAATTAATATTATCAGATGGGGGTTTTTCTTTAAAATATTTTGTTTTCTTAAGCTGTTCTTCCGCAAACCATAAAACGATAAAAATAAAAAGTATTAAAAAGGTGGCAATAATTGCTATGTCAAAAAATCTAAAACCACAAGCTATTCCTATTCCAGCTGAGACCCATAAACCAGTAGCAGTTGTTAATCCCATTAACTTTGACTCTCTGGCAAATATTAATCCAGTTCCAATAAAACCAATACCTACAATTATTTGAGAAGGAATTCTTGTTGGGTCAAAACCCCCAACACTTAAATATTGAAGAGAAATCATTTCAGAAATTATTATAAACAATGCTGCCCCCATAGAGACAAGTGCATATGTTCTCATTCCAGCAGTCTTATGAGCCCAAGCTCTTTCTGTCCCAATAATCATACCCAAAAACAAGGCCAGTGATAAACGAATAATAATATCTATAGTTGCTTGATTAAATATATTTTCCATTTCTTTATTATAACAAACTTTTGATATAAATTCATTAAAATTATTATCCTGACACTACTGTAAAATAAGAC
>CAZHIB010000019.1:0-11111 GCA_964532365.1 uncultured Candidatus Saccharibacteria bacterium | reverse complement strand
GTTCTATTTTTACGGTCGGGTTATTTTTCCTAGGAGTGTCATTTATTTTTGTTTGGCAAATAGTAAATTTACAAATAATAAAAGGAGAAGCATTTTTTAAAAAAAGTGAAAATAATACCTTGACCAGAAGGCCAATATTTGCAGAAAGAGGATTAATCTATGATCGAACTGGAACTTTGTTGTCTTGGAATACTTGGGAAAAAACTGATATCAATAAATTATCTTCTCCTGAAAGATCATATCATTCTTCCCCCGGATTTGGTTTACTTCTTGGTTATGTGAGTACTCCAGCCAAAGATTCTTCGGGTTTTTATTGGCAAGATAATTTTATTGGTAAGGATGGAATTGAAAAATATTTTAATGACAGATTAACTGGAACTAATGGTGTTCGAATCACAGAAATAAATGTAGCCGGAGAAATTCAATCTGAAAATATGATTTTACCACCTGAAGCGGGTGAAAATATTAATCTTTCAATCGATGCTAGAATCCAGATGAAAATGTATGAATTTATTACTCAAATGGCAAAGGATTCTAATTTTATGGGGGGGAGTGGGGTTATTATGGATATAAGAAATGGAGAAATATTAGCGATGACGAGCTTTCCTGAATACGATGGTAATGTGTTGTCAAAAGGTAAAGATACAAAAACAATAAATAGTTATTTTACCGATAAGCGCAAAGTTTTTTTAAATCGAGCGATATCAGGATTATATAGTCCAGGTTCTATTGTTAAGCCATTCCTAGGTTATGGAGCATTGGTTGAGGATGTAATTAGCCCATTAAAAGTAATTTTATCTAATGGTTCTATTTCACTTCCGAATCCATATTTCCCAGACAAAAAATCAATTTTCAAAGACCACGGAGTTTTTGGGTATGTTGACATGAGAAAAGCAATTGCTGTTTCTTCTGATGTTTATTTTTATCAAATAGGAGGAGGATTTGAGAGTCAAAAAGGATTAGGAATTGTGAACATTGATAAGTATTCAGGATTATTTGGTATTGGCGAAAAAACTGGCATTAATTTAGGTGGTGAAAAAGAGGGCACGATTCCAACTCCCGAATGGAAAGCAAAAACTTTTAAAGGTGACCCATGGCGAGTTGGAGATACTTATAATACTTCTATTGGTCAATATGGTTTTCAAGTTACCCCAATTCAAATGGCCAGGGCAACATCTGCGATTGCGAATATGGGCAAACTATATACCCCACATGTGACCCTTGCTGATAAAAGTTTTGAATCACAGGTCACTATCATTCCGGTGAACGAAGAGAAGATGAAAGTTATTCATGAAGGAATGCGCCTGGCTGTGACAGAAGGGACTTGTCTGGCTTTAAATCTTCCAAATATTAAAGTGGCGGCTAAATCAGGAACGGCCCAGGTTGGTTTAGGTAATACCAATACCAACTCTTGGATTATTGGTTATTTCCCATATGAAAATCCTCGTTATTCTTTTGCTCTTGTAATGGAACGTGGACCCAAAGCTGCTTCTGGTAATGCAACGCGTGTGATGAGTCAAATAATCGATTATATGGATATTTATACTCCGGAATATTTGGATTAATTTTAGAGATTTAGGGGTTTACTTTTTATTAAAAACCATGTAATATATTGTTTATTGAGATTCCCGTTATTTATATGTTTTATATAAATAACGGGAATTATGCATTGAAGATATTAAAATATTATAATTTATAAATTAAACAAAGTAAGACTGTCATGGACGAAATAAAATATATAACAGAAGAAAAAAAGAAAGCCCTTGGAGAGGAACTTGATTATTTAAAAATAACAAAACGCAAGGAAATCCTAGAAGCCCTTGAGACAGCTCGTGCCCTGGGGGATTTATCTGAAAATGCAGAATACCACCAAGCTCGAGAAGATCAAGGTAAAATGGAGGATCGGATTAATCAGATTGAACACATGTTGAAATCGGCTGTTGTTGTCGCCAAGAAAAAACGATGTGATAAAGTAGAAATTGGAACAACGGTTGTTGTAAAAAAAGAAAATTTAAAAGAAACAATAACTTATTATATTGTTGGAGCAGAAGAAGCTGACATGGTAAATAATAAAATTTCAAATAAATCTCCAATTGGTGAAGCTTTGTGTGGAAAGAAAAAAGGGGATGTAGTCTCCATTAAAACTCCTAAAGGACTAGTCAAATATACCCTAGTTGATATACAATAGAGCTATGGCTTCAATTGATGAGTTGCGCGATGCGCGTATAAAAAAAATAGAATTATTAAAAGAGGCAGGCATGGATCCATACACGTCAGAGTGTTTTCGGACTCATACAATTAAAGAAGTACTCGAAGGTTTTGATTTTATTGAATCGAGTGGCAAAGAAATTGTAATTGCCGGTCGCATAATGTCATTGCGCGGGCAAGGAGCTGTTATTTTTTTTAATTTGACGGACGGTAGTGATATTTTTCAGGGCTTATTAAAAAAGGGAGAAATAGAAGATAGTCTTTTTAAACTTTTTGTTGATGCAATAGATATTGCTGATTTTGTAGAAGTAAAAGGAACTCTTTTTAAAACAAAAACAGAGCAACAAACTATCTTAGTTAAAAATTGGCGGATATTAACAAAATCTTTGGCTCCACTCCCAGAAAAGTGGCATGGGCTTCAAGGTGTTGAGGAACGTTTTCGTAAACGATATTTAGATATTTTAACAAATAAAGACCTTCAAGATCTTTTTATAAAGAAAGCCAGGTTTTGGGAAGTGACTAGAAATTTTTTGAAAGAAAATGGTTTTTTAGAAGTTGAAACACCGACACTTGAGATAACAACAGGAGGTGCGGAAGCCAATCCTTTTAAAACGTATCATAAAGATTTTGATCTAGATATATATTTACGCATTTCTGTTGGGGAACTTTGGCAGAAACGTTTAATGTCGGCTGGTTTTCCAAAAACTTTTGAAATTGGACGAGTTTATCGTAATGAAGGTTCTAGTGCTGAACACCTACAAGAATTTACTAATATGGAATTTTATTGGGCATATGCAAATTATAAAGATGGAATGGAATTAGTTGAAAAATTATATCAAAAAATTGCCATGGAAGTTTTTGGTACAACTGTTTTTGAAACTAGAGGTCATAAATTTGATTTAAGCGGTAATTGGGAAGTCATAAATTATGTTGATGAGATTTTAAAACAAACTGGTATTAATGTTCTTACTTCAGGTGAAAAAGAAATGGCAGATAAACTTGATAGCCTTGCTATTAAATATGAAGGGAATAATCGAGAACGATTAATGGATACTCTTTGGAAATATTGTCGACGAAATATTGCTGGACCTGTTTTCTTGGTTCATCATCCTAAACTTGTCTCACCGCTTTCAAAATCTTGTTCTGATAATAAAGAATTAACTGAACGTTTCCAAGTAATTATTGCGGGTAGTGAAGTTGGGAATGGTTTTTCTGAGCTAAATGATCCCATTGACCAAAAGGCACGTTTTGAATTACAACAAAAATTAATTGACAAGGGTGATCAAGAAGCGATGATGCCTGAATGGGATTTCGTTGAAATGCTTGAGCATGGCATGCCTCCAACATGTGGATTTGGTTTTGGTGAAAGATTGTTTTCTTTTATGGTAGATAAACCAATCCGCGAAACTCAACTCTTTCCGTTAATGAAACCAAAAGAATAGACAAAAAATTAAACCCGCTATGTAGCGGGTTTTTTTATTCATAAGTTGCTTGCATCCTTTTTTCATCGAAATCATCGATATCTGGTAGATGCCCCTTTTTTGGGCCAAAGAATACCCTTGGTTCTTCCTGAGGTATCATAGGAAACTCACTGCCCATTGATGGAAAATCAGTTTCTTTTTTATTATAACGACGATCAGGAATGAACTCATTGTTTGATGAGTTACTCATATGTCCTCCTTTTATTTTTTGTTTAAGTAAATTATATAACAATTTTTAATTGTTGTCTAGCTATAATAATTTTTAAGGTTATCCACAGTTTTGAGTGGGAAAGGTTGTTTGTTTTGTGGGATAAAGTGGTGTATAATATAATCAAGTGGGATATAGTGGGAGATCAAATAAAGTAAGATTTTCCAACATTTAAATTAATTTATTCCACTTATAATTTTTATGTTAATCGGCGAATATACTCACACACTAGATGACAAGAATAGAATGTCACTACCCGTTAAGTTCCGAAAGGAGATGGGGAAGAGTGTTGTTGTCGCCCCAGGGCTTGATAGTTGTCTTTCAATCTTTACGACAAAAGAATGGCAAAAAATTTCAGAAAAATTATCAGACTCCTCAATGCTCGCATCCGACAATAGAAGTTTCTCGAGATTTATGTTTGGCCAAGCCGTAGTTGTTGACGTCGACACAAATGGCCGAATCTTAATCCCGGAAAATTTAAAAAATCGTTCAGACTTAACTTCTAAAGTAATCGTTATTGGGGTTCAAAATCGCGTTGAAATTTGGAATGAAAAAGCATGGAATGATTATAAGATGATAGTTGAAAAACAGGCCGATGCCCTGGCAGAAAAATTAGGGCAAATAGGTGTTCTTTAAAATATGAAACATATTTCTGTATTACTAAATGAATCGATTGATGAATTAAATATAAAAAAAGGAGACGTTATTGTTGATGGGACACTTGGCGCAGGAGGACATACCCTCGAAATAATTCGTCGCTTTGAAGATAAGGTGAAAATTATTTGTTTTGATTTAGATTCTGATGCAATAGAGAGAGCAAAAAAAATAATTGATACGACGAATGGAGATGTCGTTTACAAAACAATCGGATTTCAAAATATTGATGAAGTTCTAAAAGAATTGAAAATAAAGAAAGTTAATGGTATTTTGCTTGATTTGGGGATTAGCTCATTTCAACTCGAAGAAGGAAATCGGGGATTTACATTTTTAAAAGATGAACCGCTGTTAATGACTTTAAAGAAAAATCCAAGCGGTGATGATATCACGGCTCACCTGATTGTAAATACTTGGAGTGAAGAATCAATTGCTGACATAATTTACGGTTTTGGAGAAGAAAGATATTCACGTAAGATTGCAAAAGCCATAGTAGAGGCTCGTTTGGAAAAGGAAATTAAGACAACGTTTGATTTAGTTTCGATTATAGATAGGGCAGTTGGTAGATTCTATAAAGGGAAAAAGATAAATGGAGCAACAAAAACTTTTCAAGCCCTTAGAATCGCGACTAATAGTGAATTGTTAAATTTAGAAGAAGTAATACAAAAAGGTTTCGAATGTTTAGAAAAAGGTGGTCGAATGGCAATAATTTCTTTTCATAGTTTAGAGGATCGAATAGTCAAAAAAGCCTTTGTAAAATTAAAAGAAGATGGAAAAGGAAAAATTTTAACCAAAAAGCCGATTATTCCAAGCGTTGATGAAGTTAAGATAAATCCTCGTTCTCGAAGTTCAAAATTAAGATTAATAGAAAAAATATAATTATATGACAAAAGCTAAAGCAATAACACAAGATATTAAAGAAAATATAAATACTCAAAAAATACTTTTTAGGATTTTGATGGCAAGCTCAATTTTGCTGTTTGGAGTATATGTATATTTAATTGGTTCTATTACTTTTAATGTTATTGCTCGAAAATCTTTAGAAAATTCTATGGCTAATTTAACAAATGAAGTAAATCAACTTGAAATAACATATTTAAATAATCTAAATAAAATAGATAAGGAGTATGCTTTTTCAAGAGGATTTGTTGAAACAAAACAAAATACTTTTATTTCTCGTAATATTAACCATGTTGCTATTCGTTAATGAAATCTTCACCATTTAAATTTAGAGTTAGAGTTGTTATATTTTTTGTGTTTTTAGTTGCTGGCGTACTTATTAGTCGGTTATTTTTTGTTCAAATTTTACAAAATAATGTTTATGCTGAACGGGCTGATAAACAATACATAACACCAGCCGGCAATATTTTTGATCGAGGTTCTATTTATTTTTCTAAAAAGGATGGTTCTTTAGTTACCGCTGGAACAATTACTGCCGGTTTTAAAATTGCAATGGTCCCCAAAAATATTGTTGATCCAAAGACAACATATTCAAAATTGATTCCATTTTTAAAAATGGACGAAAAAACATTTTTAGATAAGGTTTCAAAAATTGATGATCCATACGAAGAAATTGCCACAGGATTAAATAAAGAACAAATAAATCAAATCGAAGATTTAAAACTCAGTGGTATAAATGTTTATAAAGATAATTGGAGATTTTACCCAAATAATAATTTAGCTTCTCATGTCATTGGTTTTTTGGCCTATAAGGGAGATGATAGAGTTGGTCAATATGGCTTGGAACGATATTATAATAGCACTTTGTCTAAATCAAAAGATGAAGCTTATGTAAATTTTTTTGCAGAAGTTTTTTCAAATATAAGTAGTTCGATTTCAAGTACAGATCAAGGTAATATTATTACAACCATTGAGCCGATTGTTCAACACACTCTCGAACAAGAATTGTCATCTGCCTTAGAAAAATGGAAAGCAGATGAAGCTGGAGGAGTGATAATTGATCCTCAGACTGGAGAAATATATGCCATGGCTGGCTTGCCAGATTTTGATTTAAATAATTTTAAAGATGTAAAAAATGTTGGCGTTTATCGCAACCCAATAGTTGAAAATGTCTATGAATTTGGCTCAGTCATTAAGCCCTTAGTTATGGCTTCGGCTATTGATACAGGTGTTGTAAATCCTAGTACAACATATATGGATAATGGTTTTATTGTGGTTGATAAAAAAACTATTAATAATTTTGATAAAAAGGGCCGAGGACTGGTCACTATGCAAGATGTTCTTGATCAGTCTTTAAACACTGGAATGGTTTTTGTTGAAAGCAAGCTGGGACACAGCAAATTTAGAACCTATATGAAATCTTATGGTATAGGAGAAAAGACAGGAATTGATTTGCCAAATGAAACATCGGGATTAATTAGTGGTCTTGATAGTCCAAGAAATATTGAATATGCGAATGCCTCTTTTGGACAAGGAATTGCCCTGACTCCAATTGAAGCCGTGCGGGCTTTTTCAATTATTGCAAATGGTGGTAAAATGATTACACCTCATTTAGTTAAAGAGATTAAATATGAAAATGGATCATCAACCAAGAAAGATTATCCAATTACAAAAGAAAATATCATAAAAAAAGAAACGGCCGATACAATGACTAGAATGTTGGTTCATGTGTTTGAGGCATATGACGGAGGTAAATATAAATTAAATAATCATAGTGTTGCCACAAAAACTGGAACAGCTCAAGTCGCACTTGAAAGTGGTAGGGGGTATTATGAGGATCGACATATGCACTCATTTTTCGGATATTTTCCTGCATATGATCCAAAATTTTTAGTGTTTATTTATTTAAAAAATCCCAAAGGAATAAAATATGCTTCTCAGACATTAATCCCACCGTTTGTTAATATATCTAAATTTATTATCAATTATTATAACGTTCCGCCCGATAGATAAATATGGCAAAAAAAATATTTAAAGAAATTGTTGTTAAGATTATAACTTGGCAAGCCAAGATAGTATTAGCTAAATATAAACCAAAAATAATTGCCATTACTGGCTCTGTTGGCAAAACGTCAACTAAGGATGCTCTTTTTGTTGTTTTGTCAAAGTTTAAAACCGTTAGAAAGAGTCAAAAAAGTTTTAATAGTGAAATTGGTCTACCTTTAACCATTCTCGGACTCCCTAATGGTTGGAGTGACCCATTTATATGGCTGGAGAATATCATTCATGGCTTTGTTTTAATTTTATTTAAGAAATCATACCCTGAATATTTAATACTTGAAGTAGGAGTTGGAAAACCTGGAGATATAAAAAAGAATGTTGTCCCATGGCTTCGAACTGATGTTGTTATTGTAACCCGTTTTCCAGATAAACCAGTTCATGTTGAATTTTTTGATTCTGTTGAAAAAATAATTGAAGAGAAAAGCGCCTTGGTTAATACTTTAAAAAAGAATGGTTTGTTAATATTAAATCATGACGATGAAAAAGTTTATGCTCTCCATCAGAAATTTAATTATAAGACTGTTTCATTTGGAATGAACGATAATGCGACATATCATTCTATCTATCCAACTTATTTATATACAATAAAAGATGGTATAAAAATTCCTGATGGTATCAATTTTAAATTAGAATACGAAGGTAATACTTTCCCGGTGATGTTACCAAAAATTTTAGGAGTTCATAATATCGGTCAGGCCACATCAGCTATTGCTTGTGCTCATGAACTTGGATGTGATTTATTGGAATCGATTAAGGTTATAAGTGAATATACAACTCCCCCCGGAAGACTTTCATTGATTTTGGGAATAAATAATTCAATTATTATTGATGATACATATAATTCTTCTCCAGTTGCCATGGAGGTGGCCATTGGAGTCTTAAAAGAATTAGAAGGTAAAAGAAAAATTGCTGTCTTGGGGGATATGCTTGAACTTGGAAAATTTACCGAAGAAGAACATTATTTAGTTGGAAAAAATATTACAGACGTGACTGATATTTTAATTACCGTTGGGCCAAGATCCAAAACAATTGCTAAAGGAGCAATTGATAATGGTTTTAATTCAAAGAAAATTTACAATTTTGATTCATCGAAACAAGTTGCAGAATTTTTGGAAGAAACAGTTCAGGAAGGGGATATCCTTCTAATTAAAGGTTCACAAGGTGTTCGCCTCGAAAGAGCCGTAGAAGCCATTATGGTTCATAAAGAGCTCAAAAAGAGTCTTCTTTGCCGTCAGGATAAAGAGTGGAAAAATAAATAAAAAACACGGGTCCTTTTATCCCGTGTCAATACTTTTTTTATTTTTAAACTTTCTTCAGAGAAGATTTATATTTTTTATAAATTCTTTTCTGTTTTCTTTTTCTGTTAAAAACTTCATATTTAACCCTTGCAATCATTCGCAGGTGTTTAATTGCTTTTTTTGCTTTTTTCATTCTGTTCGGGGTTTTTAATTTTTATTTTGAAGAAAATTTTCCAGAATTGGAAAGTACATCGATAACTCTTCTGGGGTGGTTATCTCTGTATCCTTTACATACT
Organism: uncultured Candidatus Saccharibacteria bacterium; assembly: GCA_964532365.1. GTDB lineage: Bacteria > Patescibacteriota > Minisyncoccia > Phycocordibacterales > UBA9973 > UBA8515. Next base: position 2,065 of record CAZHIB010000019.1, on the reverse strand, counting down.
TATCTTTTTTGTAAAGGATAGCCAGAATGTTGATCTGACCTCTAAGCGTAGTCAAATGGATTTCAGCTTTTTGGTCTTCATTTTTCACGGTGAAAAAATACCCTCCGTTTTCTGAGTCCAAAATACTCGAGAAATTTTTATTCTCAAGATATACTTTCATTTCAGAAATTAATAATTTCGTTGTCCCACTTAAATCTTGGGGGTTAAACGGTAGAAAAACTTTTTTTTCCATTTTTTCGGGTTTTTGTTTTATAAATACTTATTTTTATAAATATAACCTAATAAATTAATTTTGTCAATCTAAATAAACCTTAAAACCTATATAATGAGTAAGGCAAGGCCTTACTCATTATATAGGTTTAATTAAGTTTTAAATTTTTGTTGAGAATGATTACTTTGAATATTTTGATATTTATATGTATAATTTAGATATTATTATAATAAATAGTTATAGATATTATGAATATGGAAGGACCGTCACAATTTGAAAAAAATGATAAATTCTTATCAAAACTCACGAAAGAACAACAAGAAACAGAAAGAGATAAGATGCAAGAATTAGTAAATATGATGCGAGTTAAGATTGGAGTTGATCAAAATGGAGCGATTAAGGATAAAATAATTGATGGTAAACCTGTATATCCAACGAAGGAACAATACGAAAAGGCACTTAATGAAATTGAAGAATTAGAAAGAAAAGTTAAGGATAAAAATATAAATGAAAAATTAATTAGTAATTTACATAAAATAATTTTAATTGGAGGCAAAAAAATTATTGATTTTTTATCAATTGATTTTAAAAAGCAAAAAAAGGGGATAGAAGAAACAATTGAAGAGATGATTAAAGGTGATTCGAGCTTACAATTAGAAGCATTAAAAGAGATGGGTGATCATTATGGAAGAAGAGAAGTCGAGTTAGAAAAAATAAAAGAGGTAGAAAGAATTGAAGAGTTAGAATATAAGGGTTATGATTAATAGTATAATGAGCGAGGTCTTGCCTCGCTCATTATATGACTTAAATTTCAAAATGTTAGAATTATCGAGTGACACAAATTGAAATTGGGTCTGGTATTGAAGTTTCATTTTCCGCCTCTGGAGCACAAACTTTAATTCTACCATTGTCAGAAATTTCAACGGTGTATTGATCTGCCGATGGACCCGCCGGTTCTGTTGGTAAAATTGGAACATATGTTGGGACCAAACACCCGAGATCACCCGTCTCAGTTGTTGTATTAATAGCAGAATTGCTTGTTATTTCAGTCGGAGTATCGGGTAAAACCCCACAGATATATTCAGACGAATTAATTGTGAATTCTCCTTCAAAAACTCCTTTATTATCAGCTATTCTTTGTCCGATAGCATTCAAAATGGTATTTACATTGGCAGTCCTTTCAGTATTTCTGGCTTGAGCAAATTGTTTAGATGGATTAATTGCCACAATGACGATTGCTGCTAAAATTGCCAGTATTGCAATAACTATTAAAATTTCAATCAAGGTAAAACCTGACATTAATTTTAATTTATTTCTCCTCAAGGTTGGTGTGATGATAAACTCTTTATTATTTTTATTTTTCATATTATTATTTATTAATATTAATTTATAATATTCGACCTTTATCAAATTTAAAAATAAATTTATTGAACTAAGGAAGCGTAGATAATTCTTGATATGAAATAATTGGAATTGAAGGAATCTTTGTATCTATTGTAGACTTCAAATATGTATGAGCATTATTAACTACACTATGAGATATAATAGTAGAGTTTGGGGGAGTATTTAAAATTGAATAATCACAATTATATTCATCTATATCAATTACAATATTATTACTCAAAAAATTATTATTTATTGCAATAGATAGTCTAGCTAATTCTAAGCATGATTCAGCCAAAGCCTTACTTTTTACCTTTGATTCTGAGTCCAAAATGTTAAAACGGGCTGAAAAACTATAATAACTTAGATTTACAGACACCAAGACTAAAATAAATGAAATTAAAATAATTGAAAACAAGGCAATAAAACCATTCGACTGATTATTTATTATTGTGTTTAAATTATTTTTCA
>CAZHIB010000018.1:0-11150 GCA_964532365.1 uncultured Candidatus Saccharibacteria bacterium | reverse complement strand
ATATATTATACACTTATAATTCCCATTATAAAATCCCCCTTTCGGGGGATTTTATATCTTTAATTACATCTGATTACCAGGAGTACTTGTAGGTACTGCTTTTACTTCACAACCCTTACAATCATTTTTATGAGTTCCAACTAAATAAATAGCTGATAATCCAACTAAGATATAAACTATTTTTGAAATCATAGCATCTTGGCCTCCAAAAATTTGTCCAACATCCCAACCAGTTAAACCAACTAATAACCAATTCAAACCTCCAACTATAACTAAAATGAAGGCTAAACAATGTAAACTTTTCATAATTTTATTCTTTAATTAAATGATAATATCGACTCATTCAAAATCGCATATACATTATATCAAATAAGAAAATATTTAATAGTAAATTTTTGTGATAAAATGTCTTTATGGACAATAAACCAAAACTAACAGTTTCAGGCTACAGGGGAATTTGGGCAGAAAGCTTAAACCACACAATTGTTGAAAATTACACAAAAGCTTTTATTAAATTTGTTAAAGAAAACATTGATGAAAACCCGACAATCCTTCTTGGGCGTGATGGCCGTGAAAGTGGACCAGAAATAAAAGAAACAATCATCAAGATTTTTAATAATTTAGGAGTAAATTTTATCGACGGAGACATCCTTCCAACTCCAACGGTTTTATTTGCCGTCCGAAAACACAAATACAGTGGGGCGATTATAATTACGGCCAGTCATAATCCCAGAGAATACAATGGTTTAAAATTTGTGACAAATAAAGCACTTTTTACCGACGAGAAAGAAGTAGAAATAATTAAAAAAAATTACGAAGAAACAAAATTCGAGAGAGAGCTTGTTGTTCCAGGAAGCATTGCGCAGGCTGTCGAGCCGAGCACTAGCGAAAAATTCAGCAGGATTTTATCGCGTGCTGACGGGAATAATGAGCCGAACGAGAATTTTAATAAAAAGATACCCAATTTACCTAAAGAGCACGCGGATCAAATAATTAAAAACATAAATGTATCGGCAATAAAAGAAAAAAAATGGAAGGTGGCCGTTGATATGATAAACGCTTCAGCCTGTGTTCTTGATCCCTATTTATTTGAACAATTAGGAGTTGAACTTGTTCCGCTCAATAATATCCCTAATGGAATTTTTGCTCATAAGCCCGAGCCCCTTCGTGAAAATTTAGGAGATATTACTAATCTTGTTAAAGAAAAAAAATGCAACCTTGGTTTTGCTCATGACCCAGATGCCGATAGACTTATAGTCATCGATGAAAATGGAAATGCAATTTCCGAAGAATACACCCTTGCTCTCGGAGTAAAAGCAGTTCTTTCAAAAAATCCAAACAACAAAATTGTGGTCAATATGTCGACTTCGCAAATGAACAAGGATATAGCTGAAAAATATAATAGTACTTGCATTAGAACAAAAGTCGGTGAAGCAAATGTGGTCGCTGGAATTATAGAAAATAATGCCATTATTGGTGGTGAAGGCGGTGGTGGAATTATATACCCTCTCATTAATATGGCTCGAGATAGTTTTGTTAGCCTTGCTCTAATTTTAGAATTACTTTCTGAAAGAAATCAAACTATCAGTGAATGTCTCGCTACTCTTCCAAAATATGAAATGAAAAAAGATAAAGTGCCAGTTGTTGGAAGCTTAGAAGAAATGTATCAAAAAATGAAAAATTATTTCACCAACTGTCAAATAAACGAGCTTGATGGTTTACGTCTAGATTTTCCTGACAATTCATGGATTCACCTTCGCCCATCTAACACTGAACCGATAATTAGACTTTACGGCGAAGCCAAAAATAAAGAAAGAATTGAGTCTTTATTCGAAAAAACTAAAAAATTAATTTCTTAAAATTTTATTTTTATTACTTAGAAGCTAAGCTTCTAAGTAATACTATATTTTCCTATTTTTGTTCTTTTTATCTTAAGGGCTAAAGATGGCATTCCAATAGCAATTCCTATATCATGAGCTAAGGCTCGGACATAAAAACCACTTCCACAAGAAATTCTCAAAGTTATGGTTTTATATCTTTCTTCTTTTTTGTCTTCCAATATATTTTCCCAAATTGTGATGATTTCAGGCTGACGAAAATCCCCACTTACTTGCGAAATATCTTTTTTAATTTGATTCAATAGTTCACTTCCCAAAATAGAATCTTCTTTTAGAATTTCTATTTTTTCAACAAAAACATCTCGAGCAGGAATCGTAATCTCGTCTATTTTACCTTCGCGAGACCATTGAAATAACGTCTTACCATTTACCGTTCGAGAAGAATATGGAGGATAGGATTGTTTTATTCGGCCGGTGAATTGAGGAAGAATGTTTTGGGTTTTACTAGCGAAGTCCTCGTGCCAATTTTCACGGTCTGGCACCTCGTCCTCCCTCTTCCGAGGACCTGGAAATTGGCACGAGGACGAAACGGTAATATTTTTTTCTGAGGACTTTTCAAATAGTATTGCCGGAGAAGCTTTAACTTTCCCCATCACATCGTATGTATCGGTTTCAAAGCCAAATAAAATATCAACTTCATATTCTTTGGACAATTTCAGATATTCATCTTTTTTCATACATTCATCCCCAATAAGGATGATGAGTACCCCTTCTGCAAGCGGATCAAGCCGCCCAGCATAAGTTAGAGGTAAATTAAGCAAGTTTGGCTCACTTTTTTTAATTTCATTTATACAATCAAGGGGTGTTTGGCCTACCTTCTTATTCACAATTCTAATTTTATTATCCATCTTGCCATATTATCATAGATATGATAATATTCATCGTAGGTAGGTAATCTATTTTATTTCTATCGGATACAAAATTGAGAGAAAGAATAAACAATCAAATAAGAGCGAGCGAGGTTCGAGTAATCTCAAACGAAGGAGTTAATCTTGGTGTTTTGACTATAAAAGAAGCATTAGCTCAAGCAATGAATCTTGGTCTTGATTTAATTGAAATTTCTCCAAATACAAACCCTCCAATAGTAAAAATAGCAGATTACGGTAAATATAAATACGAATTAAATAAGAAGCAAAAAAAAGCTAAAGCTGGCTCTAAAATAACAGAGACAAAGTCAATTCAAGTCAAAATAGGAACCGGAGATAACGATTTGGCCTTAAAAGCTAAAAAAGCTTCAGAATGGCTAAAAGAAGGTCATCGTATTAAAGTAGAATTATTTTTGTCTGGACGTTCAAAATATATGCCAGATGATTTTTTAAAAGAAAGAATGGATAGAGTGCTTCATCTTATAACTGAAAATTATAAGATAGCCGAAAATTATAAAAAAGGTCCCAAAGGTCCAACAATTACACTTGAGAAAGATAAAGGAACATCAAATCCAGAGTCAACTCAAATAAAAGAATAATTTATGTCAATAAAAACAAATAAATCCTTAACAAAGCGTTTAAAGGTTACCAAAAATGGTAAAATAATGTCTCGAGCTCCAGGTTTTAATCATTTTAATTCTCGACAAACACGAACCAAACAATTAGCTGGGAAAAAAATGAATCAACAAAATTTTACAAATAAAACCACTCGAACTTATTTGCCTAATGCTTAAATTAAAATTATTAATATTAAATTACTAGTCACTAAAACCTAGTCACTAAAAAACCCATGACAAGAGTAAAAAGGGGAACAATAAAAAATAAGAAAAGAAAAAATATATTAGCTCAGACCAAAGGAATGCGATTTGGACGAAGCACAAAAGTAGCTCAAGCCAAAGAGGCTCTAAAACATTCAGGCAATTATTCATTTGCTCATCGCAAAGATAAAAAAGCAGACGCCCGAAGTCTTTGGACAACTCGTATCAATGCGGCTGTCCGTCCAATGGGAATTTCATACAGTAAATTCATTGATGGACTTAAGAAGAAAAATATTGCCCTCGATCGAAAGATCCTTTCTGATTTAGCTCAAAAGAATCCTGAAACATTCGAAAGAATTGTAAAGACATTAGTCTAAATAATAAATAACCCTTCATTATAAAAAGAGCAAGGTCTTGCCTTGCTCTTTTTAACAATCAATTTCGACAGATTCACCAGCATTAGGACTATGAGCGTCTATACCAAAGTTATCTTTAATTTTTTGAGCTAAAAACATGGCTGATTTTGGCTCACCCATCACTACATAAACTTTTTTAAGGCTACTGGCTGTATTTTCGACAAATTTAAGTAAATGATCCGAGTCTTTATGTCCAGAATAACCACTGATTTTAGCCACATTTGCTCTGACATGAACATCTTCCCCCATTATTCGAACCTTTTTTACTCCATCATTAATTAAGCGCCCCAAAGTTCCTATTGTTTGATAGCCCGTCAATAATATCGTGTCATTTTCATTTGGTAAATAATTTTTTTCATGGTGAAGAATTCTTCCACCATTACTCATGCCACTACCAGCAATTATTATTTTAGGAGGAGGAACTTGTAATATTGCTTTTGATTCATCTGTTTCTAAGGTTTCTTTAAGTCCAGGAAATGTAAAAAGCTTATCTCCAGTGGCAATTACATCTTTGGCTTTTTGATTAAAATAATTTCCATATTTTAAATAGATATCTGTTAATTTAATCGAAAGAGGTGAATCTAAGAAAATTGGCATTTCAGGTACTATTTTATTTTCAACTAATGAATTTATTTCATAAAGTAATTCCTGTGTTCTTTCTAGTGAAAAAGTTGGGATGATCATCGTTCCCTTTCGTTCATAATTTTCTTTAATTATCTCCTCTAGCTTCTTCTTTCTCTCTTCTCGATGTTCATGATTTCTATCTCCATAGCAAGATTCCATGACCAGATAATCAGCATCTGTAATAATATCTGTATCAGGTAGTAGCGGTGAAGGCGAATTCCCTAAGTCACCTGTAAAAACTATTTTTTTATCATTATAAATAATTTCTAACATCCCCGAACCCAATATATGCCCTGCGTCTCTAAAAGAAAATTGAAAACCATGATCCACATTCAATTTTTGACCATACTCAAGTGTCTCCCATAAATCCATGGCCTTTTTAATATTTTCCGTCGTGTAAATTTTATCAAGCCCAAGATCAACTTCCCGTGATAAAATATGAGCAGTATCAGCCAACATTATCTCAGTTATCTCTTTTGAAGGTATCGTTGAAACTATTCGACCATTAAATCCTTCACTGATTAATTTAGGAATACGACCAATATGGTCAATGTGACAATGAGTAACAAAAAGAATATCAATTTGAGAAGCATCATATGTAAATTCCTCCCAATTTAAATCATCAGCCAACTTTTCTCCTTGGATAAGTCCACAATCAATCAAAAATTTCTTTTCATTTCCTTCTAATAAAAAATTAGCTCCGGTCACAGTTCCTGCTCCAGAACAAAAGGTTATTTTTAGTTTTTTTTCATTCGCCATATATAATCTATTATACATTAAATGCTAACTATTCGGAAATTATTTTATTAAAATAAAAAATCCTCCAATTTATAATGGAGAATTTCTTATTAGGACTATCGAAGCAAGTATTACCATAGCTCTATAGCTAGGTGGGACTGTGGATGATAGAAATTTGTTAACATAATTGTATACAGTTCTCTATCAAAACTCGCTGTCCCCTAAAAAATTGTTCTAGGTAATACATTTCAAATAATCCTATCTTTAGTATACTCACTAGCGTAAACTTCGCAAGTATTTTTCCCTCAAATAGCACACTTTTGACACTTTTTCAAATAAAATTTTGAATAACTTTTAAAAAATAACTTATTCTGTTAAAAGAATTTAACAAAAATAAAAACCCCCGAAAGGGGTTTTTATTAAAGGATTATTCGTCAACACCAAATCGTTTATAATCATAGATAATTGAATCACCAAACCAGTGCTTAATTTCATGTTCTGCTTCTTCTGGTGTTTCAGAGCAATGAACGACGTTCATAACAGCTCTCTTCTCTTTATTAGCAAGGGCAGGACTATCAATTGAAAAATCACCTCTAATGGTACCCATGTCTGCTTTATATGGCATTGTATCTCCGGCAATCTTACGAACAACATCAACAGCATGAACACCTTGAACTACCATTTTAACGACAGGAGCACTCATCATAAAATCAATAACCCATTTACGAACTTCTGGCCCTATTTTTGAAGTATCATCGGTGCCAAAATCAGCAATTAAATCGTAGCCATATTTATCATATGTAGCTTTTGTTTTTTCTCCTAAACGTGTAATCCATTCTTCTTTTTTGGGATAATGATTATCCATTTGATCATACTGAGGTTGAGACATTTCAAGAGCCACAATTTTTAAATCTCTTTGCTCAAAACGACGAATAATCTCGCCTGTTAAACCCTTTCGGACTCCATCGGGCTTAATCATCACATATGTCCTTTCTTCTTTTGGATGTTGCATAAATAATTAGATTCTAGTAACTAGTGATTAATTTCTAGAAAAATTTAAATAATAATTAATAAACAATAGGAGGATTTTAGCATAAAAGATGATTAATTCAAAATTTAGTTGTTTTGCCCGAGTCGGTATTTAGCCATAATTTCCTCTTCAATTTCCTCACGAGGGCGACCGTATTTTAAGTATGATAATTCTTTTATCTTTTCAACTATTTCAGTATTGCCCTTGGGAATCATACTCCAGTGAGAAGTCATGTTGAAAGGTTTGGTTGGTGTTCCATTCACAAGCATACTAACATATGAATTAAAGTTGTCTAATTTCATAATATCGGAAGCTGTAAATGTTGGTTTAAATTTTTGTTCGACAAAATTTGCATCTTCCGTGCTAATTCGATAAACCGCCATTGAGCCAACGTTTCCAAAAACAGCATTTTTTATATTTTCTTCAAGTTGGGAAATATACTGGTGAGCAATTGTTAATGATAAACGATATTTTCTGGCTTCAGATAAAATGGAAGCGATAGAATCTGTCGTTACGTTTTGAAATTCATCAATATAAAGATAAAAATCATTCATCGGTTTTCCAAACATATCGACGCGAGAAAGAGCCGCCATTTGAATTTTACCAACCAAAAGAAGGCCAATTAAATTAGCATTAATATCTCCAAGACGCCCCTTTGAAAGATTGACGAGTAAAATTTTTTTATTGTCCATAATTTCTCTGAAATTAAAAACCGACTTTTCTTGCAAAACCACAGGGCGCATAATGTCATTTGAAATAAAATTATCAAATTTGGAAGTAATATAAGGAACAAAGTTGGCAATTGATTGATCACCAGTTGTTTGTTCAGCACTTTTCCAAAACTGAGCAATGATTGGATTTTTACAGTGCGATAATTTCATATCACGAAACTCTTTATCAGCTAACACCCGACCAATCTCAAGCAAAGTGGCCCCACTTTCAGGATGCTCCATGACTAAAAAGGCAGAATTTTTAAAATATTGTTCAAACATCGGGCCACCGGAAGTCTTCATGTCAAAAAGTTTATTAAAAATACTCATTAATTCATTGACCACAAAAGTTTTTTGCTCTGGATACCTAGGATCATATTCAAGCATATTAAGCCCCATTGGTCTTGCTGTATAAGCCGGATCAAAATAAATAACATCATCTATTCTTTCCTTCGGAACGTAAGAAAGAATATCTTGAATATCTGTTCCATGAGGGTCAATAAAACAACAGCCGTCACCATTTTTAATATCTTGAGCAATCATATTTTTCAAAATTGTTGTTTTACCAGTTCCTGTTTGTCCAATTACATACATATGGCGCATTCGATCCTCACGAGAGATATGAATTTCTGTATCTTTTCCATGATAACTATTTATGCCTAGCAAAATTCCCTCATTACCCATTTCAATTGGAGCTGGAGCAATACCAGCTTTAGCTTGCTTAAGTTGAGAAGAAATAACTCCATATGGAAAATGAAAAATTGTAGCCAATTCTTTTAAATTAAGAGGCATTGAATACGAATCTGAAAAAGTTCGATAGGTAAAATCGTGAATTAATTGCGATAATTCTCCCCCTTCGGGATGATGAAAATTAAAACTATTCCGATTAGCTTCCGTAAATTGATTAAAGGAGGATTCAATATCAGCTAAAATTTGTTTCGATCTTGCCTTATCTTCAGCTGAAGCCACAATTCTAATGTTTGTCGCCATAATAGTACTTTTCATTTTTTCAGTAATATTTTCAACAGCCTTATCATCCACTTTTTTTTCTTCTTTTTTCTTTGAGCCTCCAAAAATCATTTCTTTGGCCATTGACGTAAATTCTTTTGTAATTTGTCTAGTCATACTTGAAGCGGTTCGAATCGACATTCCTGACTTTACGTCCGCTAAAATAATATGAAATTTTTTCATTATTTCATCATCTTCAGGACAAATAGTAAATTGAATAGAAGCTCCTTCACCAGTCTTTTTTAATTTAGTGAAAATATTTAAAATTATATTAAGAGGATCATGATCCAGGGCATCATATAATTTAATGGGATAAACTTCGTGATGAGAAAGGGTGGCATATGAAGCTGAAATGGAAGCATTTTCAGAAAAAATATTATAATCATCTGGCACTTCTATAAGTTTGGCATTCGGATGAACTCCAAATAATTGTTTTTCAAATAAATCAGCTTTATTACTAGGAACGGCCGTATAAAAAACAAAGTTATCACTATCTTCTGAAAGAGCAATTTCTAAAGTAAAATGATTTCGATTATAATTTTCTCTTCCCTCGCCTACCGAATGCATCCCGGCATAAAATTGTTCCATCGCTCCTAGCAATTCTTTCAAGCTTTTTTTATTACTCTCATTGTCGTTCATATCTGGAAGAGTAATTTCAAAAAGTTTCATATTAAGAGATTTAAATAAAGGTGTTCCTTCTTTCAGCCCTGGAATTTTATGAGTCGTATATAAATATTGAACCAAAAAACGATGAAAATCATCATCAATGTGAGGATTATTCATCCTTGAAACAACAGCCAAAGTATTGGAAATACCCTTGCTAAGTAAAATTGCCAGCAATTCTTCCATCTTGTTATCATGTGGTTCGGGGTGTAATCTTAAGGCCAATTTTTCAATTTCATTATTTTTTACAATCGCCTTTTTATGCAAAACTTCTTCTGGTTCAAATTTTCGATATTCGGAAATAACTCCATGAGCTAATTTTTCTTTATTAATTTCTTGTCCTTGTTCTCTTAAGGCTTTTTCTTTTTCGGCAATATGAGCTCGTAAAAAATCCAACTCCTCTTCTGGAGTTTTAAACTTCGGAGCATTATTTAAATTAAATCCTTCCATACGTAATATTATATCACAGTTAGAATCTCAGCGTCACCCTCAGTAATTAAAATAGTGTGCTCAAAATGAGCTGACCAACTACTATCTGCTGTTTTAATTGTATAACCATCATCCATACTTATAATATTGTCTTTTCCAATATTTAACATTGGCTCAATCGCAATTATCATCCCCGGAATTAATTTTTGGCCCTTTCCAGCTTTGCCATAATTAGGAATATAAGGATCTTCATGTATTTTGACCCCAACTCCGTGTCCTGCTAATTCCCGAACTATACCATAACGCTTATTAACAAAAGTCTCAATAGCCTCTCCAATATCTCCAACAGTAGCTCCTCCTTTCGCAGCCCAAATGCCAATTTCCAAAGCTTTTTTCGTCGCATCGATCAATTCTTTATTTCTTTTTGAGATTTGACCAACGGCGACTGTAACAGCATGGTCGGTGAAAAGTCCTTTATATTTTAAACCAAGGTCGAGAGAAATAATATCTCCTTCTTTTAAAATTCGATTTTTACTCGGTATACCATGAACAATTTCATTATTGACCGAAGTACAAAGTGAAGCCGGAAATGCAATATTAACCCCCTCAGGTTTATAATTTAAAAAAGCCGGAATTCCACCCTCTTTTTTTATTAATTTAAAAGCATATTGATCTAGGTCATAAGTAGAAATACCAGGTTTAACCATTTTAGCAGTTTCAGCTAAAACTTTGGCTAAAATTTTTCCTCCTTCTCGGATAATCTCTATTTGTTCTTTATTTTTGATTATTATAGCCATATAAATTTATATTATTTTATGACAGTCCCCACAAACTCTTTGTCGTCTAAATAATGCTTTAAATTTTCAATATTATTGCCATTCATTATAATAATTTCATAGCCCAAAGACTTGGATTCAGCTGCCGCGACTGTATCAAAAGGAATATTTATTCCTGGATTCCAACTTTCCGGAAAAAGTTTTTCATATTCTTGCCAAGTCATTTTATAAATTGGCTTAGCGTCAGAATTAATCTTTGGATCTTTATCATAAACACAATCAATATTAGTAATATTTATAATTTTCTTGGCTCCTATACTTTTAGCGGCGTAAACAGCTGCCAAATCACTACTGTTGCCCGGCTTCCAACCTCCTCCCACAATCACAGGCTTATCTGTCTGAGGAATAAATTCAGGATTTAAAACTATTTTCTCATAAGCAAGATCTGCAAAACAAATACGAAGTAATTCCGCATTTAACCTTGTTGAAGCAATGCCAAGCCAATCTAAATTTTCATCAGATGGATTTGTAATTTGTCGCAAAGAATTATTATATTTACGACAAATTTTTCCTCCCCCAGTAATAATTAAAAAATTATAGCCTTTTTCTGTATACTCAGTAACTAATGAAACAAAGTCTTTTAAAAAATCAACATTAATTTCATCTGGAACGATTAATGATCCGCCAAGTGAAATAACAACTGATTTTTTATTAGACATATATTATTAAAAACAAGAATTAATTTTATTGATAATATCTAGGTGGATATCTTCTATCTTCCTTTCTCCGTCTACTTCTATGTATTTAAAAAGTTGATCATTCTTAACCTTTTCAAGCATTGGAACAATAAATTTATCATATTCACTCAAACGATTCTCAATTGCATTGTCATTATCATCGTTTCGGCCTCGGATCAACATTCTTTCTTTGGCACTATCTCTTGATACTTCGATATTAATAATTATAGGATTTTGTCTTTTAATATAGATGAGTAATTCTTTAATAACTTCAAGCTGATGAATATTTCGAGGATATCCATCAAAAAACAAAGTTGTTTTTTCATCCACCACCTCAATAACTTTATTAATAAATAAGGCATCGGTTAAAAAATTTGGTTGAAATTTTCCATGTTTTGTCGTAACTTCATGAGCAAGATTTTGAATATATCCATCTT
>CAZHIB010000017.1:0-11343 GCA_964532365.1 uncultured Candidatus Saccharibacteria bacterium | reverse complement strand
TTTATGATCAGAGGATTATTATCAAGTAAAGATGATGCATCTTCTATATTTAAATTATTTTTCTTTTGTTCAAAATTAAAAAGAGAAAATATTAAAAGAAAAACAACCACAATAGAAAAGATAACAATCTTACTGAATCGATTTCTAGAAAAAAATTCTCGGAAAGCAAATTTATTTTGCCTAACTTTTCTCTTAAAAAAATAGTTATTAATTTCTTCTTGGCTGGTAAACCAGGCTCGTCCCATTTTTTGACCTTTTATTTCACCAGATCGTATTAAAAAACCCAAATAATCTTGAGTGTAACCCGAAATTTTTGAAGCTTCTTTTAAAGAAATGATTTTTTTAAGGTTTGCCATTTTTCTTTTATTAAATAAGCATATATCGGATAGACGATAATTAAATATAGATTATTTCGTTTATCCGATATCACAAAATAATACTTATATTATAACAAAAATAAGTATCCGCACCAAAGAAAAACTAATAGTTATCCACAGTTATCTTCAGATTGAGTATTTCGCTTAAAAATACGACGCAAAATGAGTAAAAACAACAACCATAAAAAGATAAAAATGATAAAAATAAGAATAATGACAAAAGAAATACTACCTATATCATACTTATTTTCTTTTATTAAATTATCAGTTTTATCGATATTAAAATAACCTTGATGAATTAATTCAATTTTTTTATTTGAATATCGTAAAATATCAATAGTATAATGACCATCTATGAAAAAGGGAGCCAGAACAACTTCAATAAAACCATCTTGATTCATCGTCCGTGAAAAAAAAGATTGATTAATTATATTATTATCAATATCAGTAATTCTTACCCACATCTCGTCGTTTGTATCTTTAGCAAAAAATTTTGTTTTAACTGAAATCGTTTCATTGCCGTTCAAAAATAAAGTTGATTGATTTTTAAAATCATATTCATTTACTCCTTGAGTGACAATAAATTTATTTAATAAATTAATATTCTCAATTAAATCTTTATCTCCACTGCCTATTTGACCAGATAAATTATATAAAAGACTAATCAATGAACCTGAAGAATAATTTCCTATTCTGTCTCTCGAAAATAAAGTATAAAAATATTTATTATTTAATTTAACATTTCCATCAGTAAAATATGTTCCCCTTCCTTCGTAAGCTACTCTCCCAATATATGGACTTTGATAATTTCGATCAGTATTTCTCATAATTCGAATGTAATCAAAATCTTCTTCTTGCGGGTTTGCCCAAGAAATAGTAATTCCTTCAGGCCCAGGAATAATTTTTATATTAGTTGGATTAGATGGTGGAGTAATATCTGGTCGAGACAAAGTTCTAAATAATTGATTTTCAAGTGAGCTAGTTTTTCCTAAAAGATTTTCAGCTTGTATATAAAAAAAATAAATAGTCCCTTCTTTTAAATTATCAATTTCAATTTTATGATTATGTAAAAAATTAATATTACGAAGCACTCCATCTTTATAATCAGAAGTAGTTCCCCATCTAACATTTGTCATCACTGGTATAATACTTTTCCATTTAATGACCGCACTATTATAACTAACTTCCACAGTTAAGCCATTAAAAACATTATCCATTACCAAAGACCCAGAAGGCCCAGAAGATGAATTGGGAGGAATAACAATTGGCGTACAATCAGAAGGGCAACTAAAAGAATCTTCTCCAACTTCACAGATTCCATTGTTATTACAAGTACCCTCAATATCTAAATTTAAATTTATTCCATCAGTAGCCCCAAAAACAAAAAGTGTATTACTAAAGATAAAAAAGAATATTAATATAATTTTAATTAAATAATTCATTATAAAGTTACAGCCGTGACAACAATCGTAACGTTGTATTCACCGGATGTCTGAATATGGTCAACCCCTGATTCGGCCCTAAATCGAACAGTCACAGTTGCCCCACTTGGTGTATTGGAACTTGTTCCTCCAGCAATAACTTTTGGAGTGGTCGATAGGCCATCCCAGCATTTACCAGTTGTCTCAAGTGAACCAGTATTACACAGACTGCCATTATCTCTAAAACGACTAATAGTCTCATTCCCCTCTGGAGAAAAACCAAAAGATGATTCGGTTGGATCATTATAGAAATTAAAATCAGGATCACTTCCAGCTGGCGTATAGTCATTCAATGAATCCTCAAGAGAGGAAAGAGCTGGTGATGTCAAAGAAGCAATGGACAAATTGTAGCCAGCCGTATTGTCAGTCGTAACAACCCAAGACATCAATCCTTCACTTGAACCTCCAGATAAACCAGCCATTGAATCCATAACTAAATCTGATGGATTTGAAATAGAAATATAACTTTCTTGCATTTGCCAAAAACCAGCATGCATATAATAATTGGCACTATTAGAATCACCAGTAGCTACTTCCCCCAAACTATCATCTATTTTATAGGTTGAACTAGAAGAAACTTGTCCGCCAAAATTCAAAGAATCAGACTGCATTCTATAGACCGTCCCTTGCATATAATCAGCCAAAGAATAATTACTATAGATGAACAATCCACTTAAAGACAAGATGGCAAATACAAATTTACTTTTTTTAAAAAAGTATATAAACATTGTTAAAATATGTTATTATTATTTTTTCTTAATCTCAAAACGAGTCAAGACATAATAAATAGCGGAAATAAGAATAAATAGCCCTGCAAAAGTAGCTATTAATATTTTCCAAGGAATAATCCAAAAAGCCAAACTGACTTCTTCGTTTTCATTACTATAACCTTTATATAAAGAAAGTTCAGCCGTGTAGCGTCCTAACCCTGTACCTTCAGGCATTAATACTTCTCTATATCGGATAGAATTTGGCAAAGAAAAATAAGCATCAACAGGAATCATCATCACCTCTCTGCCTAACATATTGCGAATTATAATTTTACCATAAGGCACAAGGTGAACATTACCTTCATTCTTAAAAAGAATTTCAAAACCTTTTGGATTTCTTTCATAAAAAGCTTTTTTAGGTCCAATAACTTTAAAATCTTGCAATGAACCCGATTCTTGACCCTCTCCATTAATTCTTAAAAAGAAAAGAGAACCAATACGTGAGACTAAACGAGCTTTTCCTTCTGATTCCCTTGACTGCTCTTCACTAAAAACTTCTGGTTCATTAGAAACAATCAATGCTCCATAATAACCTCGAGGTTCAGCATCAAGAGGGATAGAAACTTTAACTGGAATAACAATTTTTTCTCCTAAATCAAGAGAAAATTCTGTAATTTCTGGTTCAATAAAATTTTTAATAGAATAAGGTCCAACTTCATCGCCTAAAAGCTTAATAGCTGAAGTAGCTTCATTGGTCCCCACCATATCTTCCGTGGTTAATTTAAATTTAACTGTTTTATTTATTCTATTGGTAATTGCAATATTTTTGACAACCGTTTCACCTGGATTTAAAAATATTTCTGTTTTTCCTGGTTCAACGACAAAATCATTTTGAGGAGTCATTTCCATTTTTGACTTTTGAAAAGCCAAAACTTCTTTAGAAACAAACAACACTATTATTAAAACAAAAACATATGCGATTATTTTTTTTGTGTAATTTTTATTCATATATAAATATTATAACTCTGTGGCCGTGGCTGTAATTGTAGCTGTATATGTTCCGGATGGAGCAAATACATTGTTTTGTTCAGCTGCAAAACAAACGGTTGTAT
This sequence comes from uncultured Candidatus Saccharibacteria bacterium, assembly GCA_964532365.1. Classification (GTDB taxonomy): domain Bacteria; phylum Patescibacteriota; class Minisyncoccia; order Phycocordibacterales; family UBA9973; genus UBA8515. The sequence continues at coordinate 7,663 of CAZHIB010000017.1, read as the reverse complement.
TGACCCCTGCGACAGTTGTTGCAGTGCCTTGTTGGCCAACGATTCTATCGGTTGTTTCAAAACCAATATATTTTAAATTTGTATTTGGCGTACCACTTGTTCCACAATCAGAACCAGTTCCCCATGTGGAAGTATTTGTATTAGGCCCAAAAGCCGAAAAACCAAATTCTTTATCACCACTTGCTACGACCCAAGCATCTGGAGTACCACTTGAAGCTTCTGTATAATCAGCAAAAGAATTTACCCCGCTGACAAGGGCCGGACTTGCTGAGGCCTTCACCGCAAGAGAATAACCTGTGACTCTATTGGTTTGAACATTCCAAACAGCCGTTCCGATAGAACTATCATTAGACATACTAATTGCTGGTGACATCGTCAAATCACTTGGAGCCGAAATTGTAATACCTGAACCAACGGTCAAAGTCACAATTACATCATCACTCGCTGTTGCCGCTAAGACTTTATTTGATTCAACGAATGAATATAATAACTGAAAGGACATCAAACATATAATTGATATTGAAATACTTTTTTTGATATTTTTATTTTTATTCATCATATTTTAAGCAGCTGTGGCTGTAGCTGTAATTGTAGCGGTATATGTTCCTGAAGCAGCATAAATATTGTTTTGTTGAGCGGCAAAACAAATATTTGTTGTTATGCCAGCAACAGGAGTAACTCCTGATAAGCTGGCAATTGTGACATCAGAAGTAGAAAAACCTCTATATCGACTACCAGTTGCGACGACTCCTGTTCCAGTATTTCCACAATCAGTATGTGTTCCCCATGTACCAGTTGCAACATTAGCCCCATAAGCCGAATAACCAAATTCTTTATCTCCTGAACCGACAGACCATGTATCTGGAGTGCCGGATGGAGACTCAGTATAATCAGCGAAGTTGTCTGTTGACCCATTTCGAAGAGCTGGAGTTGTTGAAGCTTTAACTGCTAAAGTATAACCAGTGACACTATTTGTTGCAACTGTCCAAGAAGATGAACCAACAGCCCGATCGCTAGTAATACCAATACTAGGTAACATTGTTGAATTGGCTCCATCTGAAATACTAACACCAGAAGTAACATTGAGAGTTACAACAACAGAATCATTAACAGTGGCAGCATCTGACAATGTCGGTTCAACGGCAAAATAAAATGCCTGAAGAATAAACAATGACATTAAAGAGGCAACAAATATTTTTTTAAAAAAAGATTTTTTCATAATTATAATTTTATTAACTATTAATATTAAGTAGTTGTAGCTGTGGCTGTTATGGTGGCTGTATATGTTCCGGAAGCAGCATAAATTCCATCTTGTTCAGCCGCAAAACAAACGTTGGTTGTACTTCCGGCAACAGGCGTCACAGTTGAAGTAGAAGCAACTGTTTTGTCTGTTGTTTCAAAACCTACATATCTCATTGTTCCAAGCGGAGTACCAGATGAACCACAACCAGCGCCTGTTCCCCAAACAGCTGTTCCTCCGGCAACATCTGTCCCATAAGCCGAAAAGCCAAACTCTTTACTTCCTGAAGGTACAGACCAAACTTCTGGGGTGCCATTTACAGCTTCTGTATAATCAGCAAAAGAATTTGCTCCACTGACAAGAGCTGGTGAGGCTGAAGCTTTCAAAGCTAAAGTATAACCAGTGGGACTATTTGTCCTAACCGTCCAGGCCGTAGAGCCAATAGATCCATTTGCAGACATACTAATATTGGGACTCATAGAAACATCAACAGGAGATGTAATTGTTAAACCAGCATCTACTACTAGACTTACAATAACGTTATCAGGAGCTGTGGCGGCATTAACTGGTCCAGCTTCAAAATACACATAGAAAAATTGTAATATCAATAATGAAATTATAGAAGCACCAAAAATTTTTCTAATCATGATTTTATTATCTCAAAAATATAATAAGATAGCAATAAAGTTATACACAGATTATACACAAAAACCCATTTTATTATTTTAACGAACCTGCCAGCCATTTGACTCAATTTTTTCGGTTATTTTTCGCATAATTTGATTTATTTCTTCGTCAGTTAGAGTTCGGTCATTTGCTTGAAAAATTAAACGATAAGCAAAAGAAGTTTTTGCTTCTTTTGTAAATGAATCAAATAATTTTGGCTCCTTAATCAAAAGTTCTGTTCCAAATTCTTTATAAATTTCAATCAATTTTTCAGGTCCAATTCCCTCTGGCAACCAAACAGCAATGTCCCGAACCATAAAAGGATAGATAGACCAAGGGGTAAAGATTTTTTGAGGGACCGAGCCTATATTAGGCGAGGGCCCGAGAAAAATTTCATCTTTTAAAAGTTCAAAACTATTTACATATTCATCAAGCGAAACTTCTGTAATGTTTTTATTGTCTCCATATGCAACATTTATCTGTTCAGCTTCTTTATTAAAGACAGTTCCGATTTCAAAAATTTTTAGCTCGGCTATATCAAGTAACGGTAAATTTTTTTGATTTAAAGAAATACTCTCTTTCAGGCCATCAGTTAAGTTGGTTCTTAAGAAATTTTTATCAGAGGCGGAAGCCAAAACTTCCACACTTCCCTTGTTGCAAAAAGTATAAGTCATTACTTCGCTATAACCATCATTAGAAAGTTTTTGTTTGGCTAAATAAATTTTCTGCCAAGTTTTATCATCTAAAGAATCATCTTTAAACACAGGAATCTCTGGAACAATTTTGTCGTAACCATAAATCCGTCCAATTTCTTCCGCAAAATCCCACTTATTATTTAAATCTAATCGTATGGCAGGCACTTCCACTTCCCACTTATTATTAGATTTCCTCGAAAAATTATAATTATAATTTTTTAATATTTTTTCTATTTCATTTTCCTCTATCTTGAGGCCAAGTATTTTAGAAATATATGGCGACTCAAATATCACCTTTTTTAATTCTTGTTTAATTGGATAAATATCAATTATTTCTTCAAACGAAGCCTCTGGACAGACTTCAAAAATAAGTGCTGAAATTTCTTTCATTGCAAAATCGCATAAATCGGGCGATAAATCATTCTCATAACGTTTAGAGGCATCGGTCGAAAGACCTAATCTTTTAGCTGTTTTTCGAACAGAACTAGGTTCAAAATTTGCTACTTCGATCAATAAATCGACTGTCTCATCTGAAATACCGGAAGTGAGTCCGCCCTTAATTCCAGCAATGGCTAAATTTTTAATTCCATCTGTAATCATCGTGTCGGTTTCCTTCAATTTTACTTTTAACTTTTCCGAGCCAACCAATTCTATTTCCTCATCACCCACCGCCTTCCGAACCACGATTTTTCCATCGAGTAATTGTTGTAAATCAAAAGCATGAATCGGCTGACCACAATCAAACATCACGATATTTGTGGCATCGACAATATTGTTTATACTTCTCTGCCCAATCGAAGTAAGATAATCCACCATCCACTTGGGCGACGACCCAACTTTTACACCTCTAATAATTCGCCCCATATAACGACGACAAGCTGGAGTTTGTATTTCAATTTTTAGATTAGTTAAAGAGGCTGAAGAATTTTCTGGTACTTTATACTCTGGCAATTTAAATTCTATTCCAAGCAATCCAGCAATCTCCCTAGCCACTCCTTGATGCGAGAGTAAATCATGGGCTCTATCGGGTAAAATTTTTAAATTAAAAACAATATCATCGTCTGATAATTTTTCAACATCTTCCACTTCGCATAGTTTAAAAGTTAAAAGTTCTGCAACCTTTTCTGCTTCAGGAATTTCCGGAATATATGATTTTAGCCAATTATAAGATATCTTCATATTAAAATTGATTTAAACGTAAGTCTCCTTGATAAAGCAGTCGAATGTCTGGAATTTTATATTTCATCAACATCAAGCGATCAAGCCCGACCCCAAAAGCAAAACCTTGATATTTATCCGGGTCAAGACCACAATTTGAAAGTACTTTTGGATGAACCATCCCAGCTCCCAATAATTCAAACCACTTCTCTCCCCTTTTTAAATCAATTTCAAAACCCGGCTCAACAAACGGAAAAAACGAAGGTCGAAGCCTAATATCAACATTATCTTTATCAAAAAATCTCTTAAAAAATTCAAACAAAATTCCTTTCATATGGGCGACAGTTATATCCTCGCCAATCATCAAACATTCAATTTGATAAAATTGCATTTCATGCCCGGCATCCGTTGATTCATTCCGAAAAACTTTCCCGGGCGAAACAATGGCAAACGGTGGCTTGCCACCACTCTTTACTAAATTTTCCATAAATCTTATCTGCGTATTGGAAGTGTGAGTTCGAAGGACTGTTCCATCTTTACCTTTGATAAAAAAAGTATCTTGCATGTCGCGGGCAGGGTGATTTTCCGGAAAATTAAGGGCCTCAAAATTATGCCAATCATCTTCCATCTCAGGGCCCCATTCAACTGAAAAACCTAAATCCTTAAAAATAGAAACAACCTCATTCATAATGAGTGAGAGTGGGTGTAAACTACCTTTTTGATTCTGTTCTTGCATCTGTAAAATATATCATTTCTGACCCTTTTTTCAAAATCAGAACAAGGCAAGACCTTACTCATTTGTTGGGTTTTTTGACGTCTCTTTAAATAACCAACAGTTGAGTAAGGCAAGACCTTACTCATTTGTTGGTTATTTTTCGAAAGCAGAAATATTATTCCACATTTTGCAATATTCACATTCACGAGAATTTGAACTATAAGGTTTAAAGTGGCATTCTCTTTCTATCCAAGTGCCATTTAATAATGATTCATTATATTCTTTTATATCTCGTTTTAATAAATCAATCTGCTCCTCGGTGATTCTTGTTTGGTAAAATGCATTTTTATCACTTAGTTCACTCTCAAGAAATAATAATTTAGAATTTGTAACTTTAATCTCACTACTGTCTCCTAAAAGCAAATATGAATACATCGCCAGCTGACGCATCAAATCTGACATCCTACCTTCATCGTCAATTTTCTCTATGGCGCCGGTTGTTTTTGAGCTGCCGGTTTTAAAATCGGTCACATATACTTCTCCACCAGGCAAATATTCAGTTAAGTCTATTTTCCCATACATAATAAGATGTGGAAAATTCTTTTTATCAACATAAGTTACCGATCTTTCAGATTTAAATTCAGGATGTAGGTTTTTATAATAATTATCTATCCAATTTTTTAAAATATGATATACCTCACGACCAATCTTTCTTAAATTATTCCCATCCAAGATTCCCTCTTCAATAAATTTTTGTTCTATAATTTTTTTAAGGTCATCCTCTTTGGGTATTTCATTTACTTTATATTTATTTTTTAAAATATATTCAATCATAGAGTGAACAACCGTTCCAAAAACCAAATGCACTGGTTTTACTTCTGGTAATTTCAAAAAATTTCTAAAATACCATTTTCGTGGACATTCAAAAAAATTATTTAGCATTGAAACAGACACTTTAATACTTTTATAGTTTTCACTAACCATTTTATTTATATCTGAGGTTATATCCTCATCTTTTTTTGTACTTGTGGTGACATATGTCTCTGGTCCAAGTTTTAGTATTTCTTTTTCAGTTTCTGCAGGACTTTTTTTAATGAAATGTGAATCCTTTAGTTCTTTTATGATTGAGGCCAGCTCCATTGTATTGCCGTTATAATTTAAAGCTGAATATGACAAAACACAAAATTCTTTTGAGCGAGTTATAGCCACATATAATTCTCTTTTGGCCATTTCTACATTCCTTTTATTCATATGTTCTTTGATTTTTTCAGGCAAAGTAAAACCTCCCCTTTTTTCAGACATTAAAGTTTCTTCATTCATATGGGCCACCCAAACACATTCATATTCGAGACCTTTTGACTTATGAAGAGTCATGACTTTTATCCCATTATCATTCCCAAATTTTGCAAGCTCAATATGTGTTCCATAAGATTCTAAACGATTTAAATATTCTAAAAAAAGAGGTAGAGTGGCCTTTCTATTTTTTTCTTCAAACATCGTAGCTAAATGAATAAAACTTCGAACCACTTCTACTTTATTTAATAGATCGTTCAATCCTTTTGAATTTTTAATCAACATTTCATTTCCGATCGTACTTATAACAAAACTAGGTTTCTCGTTAACTAAAATATTGACCCATTCTTTTAGCTGACTTCCCCATTTATGAATCTTGTTCTCTTGGTCAAAAAGTCCATCTGTCTGACCACAAGAAATTAATTCTTCAATCGTTAATTTATCTGGCTTGGTTTGTCTTAAAAAATTATGAGCATCTAAATATGAAATACCACTGGTATTGTCGATAAGTGTTTTTGAAATTAAAATTGAGTCAGTTGGGTTAACTACTATTCCCAAAACTCTCCGCAGAAAATCTCCTTCGACAACAGAAAAAAGTGACAAATTTTTTCCAGATGATACTGGTATGTCCATTGCCGATAATATCTCTATAGCTTGCCTAACATTATAATTCTTTGGAACAAGCAGAGCACATTCATTTGGATCCAATCCTTCTTTTATTTTTTGTTTAAAATATAATCCGGCGCCAATAATTTCATCTCGAGGATAATTATAACCAGAAAGAATTATTTTATTTTCTCCTTTTCGGTGACTGTTTAATTTCTTATCGGTAATAGAACTCTTTAGTAGATTGTCGGCAGCTAAAAGAATAGGTCCAGTTGAACGATAATTTTCAGTTAAAACAATTAATTTAGCCTTACCAAATAAATGTGAAAATTCTTCAAAATACGACAAGGAGGCCCCAGAGAAAGCATAGATAAGTTGACGATCGTCACCAACGACAAAAATATTTGGCTCTTCGGTTCCCCGCCAAACAGCTTTCAAAAAATTATTTTGAATTCCGCTTGAATCTTGATGCTCATCGACTAAAACATATAAATAATTCTCTCTTATATCATCTCGAACACTTTCAAACTCCTCCACTAATTTAACGGCATATTCCAAGACATCATCATAATCGATTAATGACCTCTCTTTTTTATTTTTCTCATATAATCGATAAAATTCTACAACTTCCATTGTCCGAGATAGTTGCTCAATTTTTTTCTCTATTTCTTTTTTAAGTTTACCCTTACTTTCACCTCTAGTGGAAATACTTTCTGGATCTTCTTTTAATTTTTCAATATCATCTTCGACAAAAGTAAGTAGATCACCAGCCGTGATTCTTTCTCTTTTTAAAATTGAAACCAATTGTTTCAAATCACTAAAATACATTGTCGGATTGCCTCTTGGGCTGATATATTTCCAGTCATTATTATTTAAAATTTCATCCACAATAAAAACAGCTTCATCGTCAGACAATAATTCTGGCATTTTATCAAAATCGAGAAGTTCATAGTGTTTTTCAATTAAATTATAAGCAAATGAGTGGAAAGTTGAAATAATAATCTCTTTTGACCTATCACCAATATATCTATCGAGTCTTTCTCTCATGGCCGAAACACCAGAATTAGTAAAGGTCAAACACAAAATACTATCTGGGCTTGTGTCAGTATTTTTTAAAATATTTCCAATTCGGAGAGTTAAAATTTCAGTTTTTCCAGTTCCGGGCCCAGCCACAACCATTACTGGGCCATCTATTTCGTCAACTGCCTTCTTTTGAGCTTCATTTAGCCCACTGTATCTTTTCTCATAATCTGCTGTTAATTTATTGTTCATATAATTATACAATTATTC
>CAZHIB010000016.1:0-11887 GCA_964532365.1 uncultured Candidatus Saccharibacteria bacterium | reverse complement strand
AAGTATTTCTTCTTCTAGATTTAAAATAATTTCTTTCATGTCCTTAACTAGAATATTAATCTTATCACCATACCACATTTCTGTTTCAAAAGATATATTTTCTGAATTTAAGCTATATAAATCAAGCATTTTACGATAAACGTCTGGCCCAACATCATTTTCAAATTGCACTCTTTGAGATTCAATTTCTGCTGTTTGTTTTTCGTCGATTCCACCCCAAAAAATTATACCAAATAATTTTTTTTCTAAATCTTTTCTGCGTGAGCCACTGTCTCTTTTGTCTATTTTATTTAATTCTTTATTAGCATCAATTTGACTATTTTTCTTTTCATAATTTTTAAAATCTTCCATAATGGCATTCTCGGCAATCCCCGTCTTATCATAGATCTCCTTAATATAATTTGATCTTTTAATGAAGCTATTCATCATCAACAAAAATGGAAAAATCTTCTCGGTAATCTGTTTTCTCCTAGATTCTTTGTCTGCAAAACCTTCTTTAATTTTATCTAAATAAAAACTAATTATATCAACTTTATTTTTAATAATTTTCTCCCATTTCTTATAGTCTTCTTGAATTATGTCAGCTGGATCTTTACCTTTTGGAAAAACGGCCACCTTAACTTGCATATCTAAAGAAAGTGCAATCATCGCCGAGCGACCGACAGCTCTAATTCCAGCGTCATCCCCATCATAAGCAAAAATAATATTAGAAGAGAGACGTTTAATCAATCCAAGATTATTTATTTTTAATTCTTCCCTTGCTTGGCCAACCTTCCCAATACTCTCTAAGGTTGAATCAGCAAAAGCTGTTCCTGAAACAGCGACAGTATTAGTAAAACCAGCTTGATGAGACAAAATTAAATCCATTTGGCCCTCGACAATAATACTATAATCGCGAATTCGAATCGAATTCTTAGCCTTATCTATTCCAAATAAAACATTTGATTTATTATAAAGTGGAGTTTCTGGGCTATTAATATATTTAGCTTCTTCAATTTTATTAGCTTTTGCTTCTATAGAAAAAATTCTTCCAGAAAAAGCAATCACTCTGCCACTTGAATCATTTATCGGAAACATTATCCGTGATCGGAAACGATCATAATAACGATTATCTTTCTTTTTTATAAGACCGACTGTTTCAATGTCTTCCTTTTTATAACCCTTAGAAACAAGGTGATTAACTAAAGAATCCCAAGAATCGGGAGCATAACCAATCCTAAATTTTTTTAAAGAAATATCATTTAAGCCTCTTTGTAAAAGATAATCTTTGGCTTCTTTATTTATCTCAAATTTCATTTCAAAAAAACAAGTAGCCTCTTCCATAATTTCGTAGTAGATATCTGTCTTGTCTTTTTTGGAATTTGTATATGAAATTAATTCAACTCCAGCCCGTTCAGCCAAAATTTTTAAAGCGCCTAAAAAATTTACACCCTCAAAGTGTTCAACAAAAGAAAATATATCTCCTTTAGCTCCACAGCCAAAACAATAATACATCCCCCTATCGGGCGAAATAGAAAAAGAAGGTGTTTTCTCGTTATGAAAAGGACATTTAGCTTTATAATTTTTCCCAGCTTTTTCAACTGTCAAATAGGCAGAAATAACCTCAACAATGGATAGTCTCTCTTTAATTTTTTGAACTGTTGGGTTCATATATTCTTTTTTTATCTATTATAAACACTAGTCGAGTTCTTGTTGTTCTTCTTCCTCCTCTTCATGGTGACGCTTTACTCCAAAGCCAGTTCCAGCTGGAATAAGATTACCAATGATAACATTTTCTTTCAAGCCTCGAAGATTATCAATTCCCCCACGAATAGCATTATTAATCAAGACTCTATTGGTATTTTGAAATGAAGCGGCCGACAGCCAACTTTTTGTCGTCAAAGAAACTTCAGTAATTCCAAGAACAATAGTCGAGGCTTCAGCCTTTTTACCTCCTCCTTCTTTTTCAATACGATTGTTCTCTTCAATTAATTCAATGGTTTCAATTATCTCACCTGGTGAAAATGTCGTATCTCCAGCTTCTGTTATTTTCTTTCTTGAAAACATCTGACGAATAATTATTTCAATATGTTTCCTTGAAATAGAAGCACCTTGAAGATCGTAAACTTTATTGATTTCATTGACAATATATTCTTCTGCTAATTCCTTGCCTCCATATTTCACAATTTCATTTATGTTAGCCGAACCGTCAGTAATTAAATCACCCTTTTTTACCTGATCACCAATCTTAAATAATATTTGACGACGTGGTGGAATTGTATACTCAACTTCATTACTAGATTTACCACTTGCAGATATTTTATTATCCGCTTTCAAATCAGATAATACTTTAACTATTTTCTCTTTATCATTATCAATAATATCAACAATCTCTCCATCTGAAACACAAACGATCGCTGGATTTTTAGGAATTCGTCTTTCAAAAATTTCTTCCACACGAGGTAACCCTGTCGTAATATCAACTGTTGCCACCCCTCCTGCATGGAAAGTACGAAGCGTAAGCTGAGTTCCTGGCTCACCAATAGCTTGAGCCGCAATTATTCCAACCGCTTGACCTACTTCAATCATACAATTTCGCCCAAGATCAAGTCCGTAACAATTTCGACAAATACCATGAACTGTCTCACAGGAAAGAGGGGTTCGAACGTATGCTTCTTTTATTCCTATTTTTTCTAAAAATCGAGAATTCTCCTTTGTAATCAAAGCTCCTTTTTTAAAAATTACTTTTCCAGTTTCATCTTTTATATCTGAAAGCAAAACTCTTCCATTTATATATTTAGCAAAAACTCCATCAACTGCCACAATTTTCTTACCATTTTTTGTGCCACAATCCTCTTCGGTTACTACAACATCCTGAGCCACATCAACTAGTCTTCTAGTTAAATACCCCGCCTTAGCTGTATTTAGGGCCGTATCAGCCGCTCCTTTACGTGATCCGTGCGTCGTAATGAAATATTCAAGCGGTGATAATCCTTCAATATACGAAGGTATAATTGGAAAATCTAATGTCTCTCCCGAAGTGTTCACAATCAAACCCTTCATTCCACACATCTGTACTAGAGAGCCCATACTACCTCTGGCCCCAGAGGTAATAAGATCATAAGTTGAACTTTTAGAATCCAAGGTTGCTGGAATATTTTTTTCAATTTCTTTTTTGGCATGTTCCCAAATTTCAATAACTTTTTGATACTGCTCATCTTCAGAAAGCAAACCTTCAGCAAATTGATTTCGGATTGTCTCTTCTTCTTTTCTAAACCTAGCAACAATTTCTTTTTTTTCTTCAGGAACTTTCAAATTATCAATCCCCCAAGTAACTCCTGAGTAAGTTGCATACTTATAACCAAAATCTTTAATTTTATCTAAAACCTTAGGAGTTTCATCAACTCCATAGCGGACAACAAGTTCATCAACTAAGAGTGACATTCTTTTTATATCTATCTCTTCGTTCATGTAAGGAAAATCATCAGGGAAAATACTATTGAAAAATAATCTTCCCACAGTTGTTTCAAATATTTTTCCACCAAAAGATTCATATCTTTTATTGTCACTTCCCAAAACTTTTATCTTGGCTCTAAAAGTTATCGCTCCTAAATCAAATGCCGTAATAGCCTGATTGGGACTTGAAAAAGCCATTCCTTCTCCTTTTTCATCTTTAACTGTTTTTGTCATCCAATAACAGCCAAGAATTATGTCCATCTTCGGCATTACAATTGGTGACCCATCTTGTGGTTTAAGTAGATTTTTATTTGAAGCCATATACTCCTTGGCCTCCATTTGGGCCATGTCAGATAGTGGAACATAAACAGCCATTTGGTCTCCGTCAAAGTCAGCATTAAAACCAGCACAAACAAGTGGATGAACCTGAATGGCATTACCTTCAATAAGAATAGGATTAAATGCTTGAATACCCAATCGGTGAAGGGTTGGAGCTCTGTTAAGTAAAACATACTTCCCTCTAATTACTTCTTCAAGTATAGCCCAAACTTCTTGTATACCTTCTTCAATTAAACGATTGGCTCCACGAATATTAAAGGCAAGCTCTGTTTCTAATATTTTTGAAATGACAAAAGGCTTGAAAAGCTCAAGGGCCATGTGTTTAGGTAAACCACATTGATTCAATTTAAGACCAGGACCAACAACAATAACCGATCTTCCTGAATAGTCAACTCGTTTACCCAACAAATTTTGACGGAATAATCCTTGTTTTGATTTCAAGTTATCAGATAATGATTTCAAAGCTCTTTTTTGAGAAGAAGACACCGCTTGAGAATCATTTTGTTTAGCAATAGAATTATCAATCAGAGCATCTACGGCTTCTTGAAGAATACGTTTTTCATTACGCAAAATTACATCTGGAGCCCCAATTTCTTTTAACTTCTTTAATCGATTATTTCGATTAATAACTCGACGGTAAAGATCATTTAAATCGGATGTAGCATGTCGTCCACCATCAAGCGCCACCATTGGACGAAGAGCTGGTGGAATAATAGGAATAGCAGTTAAAAACATCCACTCTGGACGAATACCTGAATGAATCATTGATCTAATTAAAGATAGTTTTTTCTCCAATTTCTCACGATCAATACTTGAAGCTTTAGGAAGCATATCTTCAGTTTCTGCTTTAAGTTTTTCTAAATTCATATTCTTAAAAATAGTAAAAATTGCCTCAGCCCCAATATTGGCCTCAAAACAACTTCCATATTTCAAGCCAAAATGATGATATGCGATTTCATTTAAAACCTTGCCTGGAACTATTTCATTAATTTCTTTCTTTGTATTTGAGAGTAGTTCTTTTAATTTTTCTTTATCCGCGTCATCGTTTGTACTTTTTAGTTTGGCTTTAAATTCACTTTCCAAATTTTTTATAATAACCTCTTTTTCTTCATTATAAACATTAGTTATTATATAGCCAGCAAAATATATTACTTTTTCTAAATCACTAACAGAAATATTTAGTAAAACTGACATTCGAGAAGGAACTCCTCTTAAAAACCAAATATGTGAGACTGGACTTGAAAGTTCAATGTGACCCATTCGCTCACGTCTAACAATAGAACGAGTAACTTCAACTCCACATTTTTCACAAACAATATCTTTATATCTAATACGTCTATACTTTCCACAATAACATTCATAATCTTTTTCCGGACCAAAAATTCTTTCATCAAAAAGACCATTCCTTTCGGATCTACCTGTTCGATAGTTAATTGTTTCTGGTTTTGTAACCTCACCATATGACCACTCTCTGATAGTCTCAGGGGATGCTAACTTTAGAACTATTGAATCGAAATTTGTTGTATCAATTGTTTTCATAATTTTAAATATTTTATTAATTAATCATTCCCTAGTTTTTTAAGATCAACATCAAGGGCAAGACCTCTGAGATAATTTAACAAAACGTTAAATGAAGCAGGAATATTTGGTTCACCAATCGGATGACCTTTAATAATAGCGTCAAATGTCTGTGAACGACCAACAATATCATCAGACTTAATAGTTAACATTTCCCTAAGGGTATAAGCGGCACCATGACCTTCTAAAGCCCAAACCTCCATTTCCCCAAAACGCTGTCCTCCGCCTTGAGCTTTTCCACCAAGTGGTTGTTGAGTAATGAGTGAGTATGGTCCAATTGATCTCATATGCAATTTGTCTTCCACCATGTGGTGAAGTTTCAACATATACATATATCCAATTGCTACATCTTGATCGAAAGCATCACCTGTTCTTCCGTCATATAGAGTAACCTTTCCGCTTTCTGGTAAACCAGACTTGATCAATTCAGCCTTAATTTCAGGAACCGTTGCCGAAGAAAATGGAGGGACAATAGCTTGATATCCTAAAGTATTTGCCGCATAACCTAAATGCATTTCAAGTATTTGGCCCAAGTTCATTCGAGATGGAACTCCAAGGGGAGTTAAAATTATATCAATAGGAGTTCCGTCCGCCATAAATGGCATTTCTTCTTCCGGAAGTATAACTGAAATAACCCCTTTATTTCCATGACGTCCAGCCAATTTGTCTCCAACTGAAATATTTCTGATTTGGGCGATTTCAACTACAATTCTTTTTATTATTCCTGATTCCAGATTATGGCCCTGATCACGTGAGAATATTTTAATTCCAATAACTCTTCCTTGTTTACCATGTTCTAAACGGAGTGATGTATCTTTAACGTCTCGAGCTTTTTCCGTAAAAATAGAACGGAGCAATCGTTCTTCAGGGGTAAGCTCTGTTTCTCCTTTAGGAGTAATTTTCCCAACTAAAATGTCATTTTCATTGACCTCAGCTCCAACCACAATTATTCCATCTTCATCTAAATCTTTTAATTTATTTTCTCCAACATTTGGAATATCCCGAGTGGTAATTTCTGGCCCAAGTTTTGTATCACGAACATTACAGATAAATTCGGTTACATAAATACTGGTAAACTTACTTTGTTTGACTAATTTTTCAGACAAAATTATAGCATCTTCATAATTGGCTCCACCCCATGACATAAAACCAACAAGGACATTTTGTCCCAAGGCAATCTGTCCATTATCAGTCGTACTCGTGTCAGCTAAAATACTCCCCTTTTTAATTTTATCCCCAACAGAAACAATTGGTCTTTGATGAAACATCGAAAAATTATTTGTTCGAGAAAAATTAATGAGCGGATATGTATGCTCTTTATTTTTTTCATCTTTTATAACTATTTTTTTTGCATCAAAATAAGAAACAACTCCATTAACTTCAGAGATAACCAACCTTCCTGAATCACGACTTGCCAATTCTTCCATTCCCGTCGCCACAAGTGGCGCTTCTGGAATCACACAAGGGAGGGCTTGTTTCTGCATATTACTTCCCATGAGTGTTCGGTGAGCATCATCATGTTCCAAAAAAGGAATCATCGAAGTCGCAATTGAAAAAGCTTGATTAGTCGCCACATCAATAAAATCTATTTCCTTTTTGGAAATTAATCCTGGTTTAGTCTTGAGACGAGCTTCAACTCTATCCTCTTTAATATTACCTTTTTCGTCATAATCGATTCCAGCGTGAGCAATATTGTATTTCTCTTCTTCAAGGGCATTTAAATATACAACCTCAGAAGTTATCTTTCCATCCTTAACTTTAATATATGGAGTTTCAATAATTCCAAATTCATTAATCTTGGCATAGGTTGAAAGATTTAAAATCAAACCAATGTTTGGTCCTTCTGGAGTATGGATGGGACAAACCCGACCATAATGAGAAGTATGCACGTCACGAACTTCAAGCCCAGCACGTTCCCGTGTCAGACCTCCAGGACCAAGGGCCGAAAGTCTTCGCAAGTGCTCAAGTTCAGCCATAACATTTTCTTGGTTCATAAATTGTGAAAGCTGATTGGCGGTAAAAAATTCTTTAATTCTGGCCTGAAGAGGACGCTGATTTATAATTTGAACAGGTAATGTAGTTCCCACATCAATGGTTGACATTCGATCTTGAATATTTCTTTTAATTTGAGACATTCCCATTCGAAACTTTTGTTGAATCATTTCTCCAACGTATCTAACTCGGCGTTGACCCAAATGATCAATATCATCAGCTTTGGCATATATATCATTATTTAATTCAACAATATTGTTGACAATCGAAACGACATCATCAGCTGAAATTGTTCTCCTGTCCATCTCTTTGTTGTCCATACTTTTTTCAAAACGCTTATTAAAACGAAATCTACCTACTGGAGAAAGATCATATCTCTCAGCCGAAAGTAAAGTGGTAATAAAATCACGAGCATTTTCAGCTGTCGCCAAATCACCATCTCGAAGACGCTTATATATTTCAATAAATGAATCTGCCATTGTCTTAGCAGGGTCTTTTTCAAGAGAAATTTTAATGGCTTTTAAAGATTCTGCGTTGTGACTAAAGGCTTTAAGAATTGCCTCTTCTTTCTCAAGCCCCAAAACTCGAAGAAGTGAGGTTACTGAGAATTTTCGTTTTTTATCTACTCGGACATAAATAGCTCCATCTGAATCTGATTCAATTTCAATCCAAACACCTCGAGCTGGAATTATTTTTGCTCCAAAATATCTTTTAGTTTTGATTTCTTGCTCCGTAAAAAAAACTCCAAAACTTCTTGTTAATTGTGGAACAATAACACGTTCTACTCCATTGATAATAAAAGTCCCATGTTTGGTCATTAATGGAACATCGGCCATAAAAATTTCTTGCTCTTTAGAAGTTCCGATACTTTTATTCAACAATTTAACTCGAGCTTTCAATCCCCCTTCATAAGTTAATTTATTTATTTTTGTATATTGCTCGTCAAATTTTGGTTCACCTAAAGAAAAAGAAGTAAAGTCTAATTGAAACTTCTTTTCAGAGTAATCATTAATAGGAGAAAATTCTTTAAATACTTCTTTAAGCCCAGACTCAATCAACCAATTAAATGAGACTGATTGATTTTCTATTAAATTTGGAAACGGAACTAGCGGTTTTTTGTAGCGAGCAAAATACTTTTTTTCTCTGACTGCTGTTTTTTTCATAATAATTTTATTTATTATAATCAGTAAAATTTTTACTGATTATAAACAGAAAAAACCAAGGTGACCAAACCTTAGTATTTTTTATCTATAATTACTGGCAATGTTATTCATTAACACAAATTAAAGCTTACGTGCTTATATAATAGTGATTGATTTGCCATAACTCAATCTTTTCAATCTGTTTACCAGTATATACAAATATAATTAATTGTCAACCACAATAGTTGGATCTTGTTCTTCTTCTTTATTATCTGTTTGGGGAATATTTTGAGGATTAGTTTCTTCGTCAATATATTCATTTTGCTCAATAATATTTTCATCTATTTCGCTCAATTCTTTCTGTTCTGCCTCTTTTATTTCTTCTACTAAAATTTCATTCGAAATAATTTCTATATCATCTCCTATTTCAGTAATTTCTATTTCTTCTTTTTCGATTATAATTTCAGAAGATGGAGTCACAACTCCACATTCACCAATTTTAGTTTTTGTTTGACCTCCGCTAATAGATAGACAATACGGCTCTCCCGTTTCTTCATCATACAAAGTTATACCTGTTCTTTTTTCTGGACTTCCGACTTTTATATTTTCCACTACTATATTTTTTAGATACCCTACACCATCGGCAATTTGGATCAAAACTCCACCAAAAAATTCTTTCATTAACATAGGCACAGATAGATTATTTATTTTCTGATCTAAATCTTTCACTTTTAAATCCATTTCTTGGATAGCTTGAATTGTATATGGAATCAAATTAGTATAGGCAATCGATTTTTGGTCATTATTAATATCAGTAGAAACAATTTCAGGAAAAACTTGTTCAACTTCTTGGGCAATAAAACCAATGTGTTTTAAACTACCATCTTCTTCATTATTCCAATTATAAAGAACTGGCGTTAGATAGCCTAATTTTTCTAAAATAGACTTCTCTGATAGATCTGATAGAGTTTCTAGGGTAAATTCCATATCATCTAATGTCATAATATTTTTCTTTAAATTTATATCAGATGAACAAACAAGAGATGCAGTCGTAGGATTAATATCACAGGTTCCGGTGCCATTTTCAAATCGAGCAACAATCCCAGCGACAGATGAATTCCCAACGTGTAATCTGTATGAAGGAGAATTATTCGCAATCCCCACATTACCTGTTCCTATTGTTGTCCCCGTACCAAAACCACCAGTAGCAAAAATTAAATTACCAATTGTCATTTGATTGTCGGCTGTGGCTGATGGTAAATCAACATCATAACCAAGGGCAATATTAGTTGAACCACTCGACAAAGCATCACCCGCCTGATACCCAATTAAAAGATTATTATTACCAGAAACATTATTGCGTCCAGCGAAATATCCAATTGTTGTATTTCGAGCAGCTGTCTCATAGCCAAAGGATGATTGATATCCGATCGCTGTATTGTAGTTACCTGTATTATTGGCGGAAGTTGTCGTCCCCATTAAAGCTTCATAACCAATAGCAAGATTATAATTAAAAAATGGAGTTGCACTACTATTAGCATATCTCATTGCATTATATCCAAAAGCTGTCGCATTTGAACCAGCCACATTGGCATTTAAAGAATAATTACCAAAAGCCGTATTATAACCTCCGGTCGTATTACTATAAAGAGAATATTGACCATTGGCATTATTGTAATTACCAGTTAGATTAGAATATAAAGCATACATACCATTGGCCGTATTATTGTAGCCACCTGTATTTGAAAATAGAGCTCGAGTTCCAATAGCCGAATTACTATTACCAGTCGTATTAGAAGTTAAAGCATAATTTCCAATCGCAGTATTTGAAGCTCCTGTAGTGTTAGCATAAAAAGCTCTATAGCCAATAGCAGTATTATTATCAGCTGCATCAGTTCCGCCCGTATTTCCCCCTCGTCCAGCTTGATGACCCAAGAAAGTATTATATTGAGCTCCAGCCACAAGATTTAAGCCAGTTTCTCGTCCAATTTCTGTATTGTATTCTGTGGTATTAAAAGAAATTAAACCAGCAACTTGAAATAAACTATTCGGTGAGGCTGTTCCAATTCCGACTCTTCCATTATTAAGTATTCTCATGGCTTCTGTCGCACCGTTGTTGCCTGTTTGAAAAACAATATCAGCCCCAGTTGTACCAACTCCGGAAGTTGAACGAAGAGTAAGTGGTGAAGTTGTCGTTGTGCCTCCGATTATAAGAGGGGTGGTAATATTTGTTGTAAATGTTGGAGTAGTAGCAAGAGCAAGAACAGTCCCTGATCCGGTTGTTGTGTAACTTGTACTCCAAGCACTACCTGTTGAATTTGGAATTCCTGCACCGGGATAAATCATGCCACCTGAAGATTGTTGATCAAGTTGATATCTTGTTCCTCCATTTGTCGCAGTGAAGTATAAATGAGTTCCATCATATTCAATTGCTCCAGCTTCGGTCGTGGTGAGGTTTGTTCCAGCCGTTAGTTTAAGTGGGGCGGTACCAGCGGTAGCGGTACCGGCTTTGAGATTTACTCCTGTTAAATAAGTTCGAAGTAAAGAAGTATTACCAATAGTCGCAGTGTTACTACCGTTTCCGATAGCGTTATAACCAATAACAATTTCGTTTTGACTATTACCAGAATAAGACTTAGTAAGAGGTCCTAAATATAAAGAATAATCAGAAGTAGAATTTGCTGATGTTCCATCAGCAAGGTACCGGCCAGCTTGATTTCCTATCCCTGTGTTATAATTAGCATTATTTAATGAATATAGTGAATATGAACCAACCGCAGTATTTTGACTACCATTACCATTTAAATATAAAGAATTAAAACCAATAGCCACATTTCTTTCTCCGTCAGTATTCTGTCTTAATGAATATGCTCCATATGAAGAATTTTCAGAACCATAATTCCCTGTATACAGTGAATCATAACCCATCGCGGTATTATCAGTCCCTCCTGTACTACCATAAAGTGAACGATACCCGACAGAAGTATTACGTGCTCCAGAGGTAAGACTATAACCCGATCGATAACCTAAAGAAGTATTTGCATCTGAGCCAGATGAATTACTACTATTCCCTGCTTCATAACCAAGCAATGTATTGTATTGAGATCCAGTGACAAGATTTAGTCCGGCATCTTGACCAACTTTCACATTAAAATCTGTATTATCTTGTGATAGTGGTAAATTATTTATCGATGTCGCACTTGCTACCCCAAGTGATGGAGTTGTAAATGAGGGTGAAGTTGCAAGGGCCAATACTGTACCACTACCGGTTGTTGTGTAACTTGTACCCCAAGCACTACCGGTTGAATTTGGAATTCCAGCGCCGGGATAAACCATGCCACCTGATGCAGTTTCCCAAGTTATTGTTCCATTTGTATTAGTTAAGACTCTTGTTCCTGAAG
>CAZHIB010000015.1:0-12032 GCA_964532365.1 uncultured Candidatus Saccharibacteria bacterium | reverse complement strand
TTCTTAATTCTGTTGGTAACCATTCAAAAACATAATTTTCTAATTGTTCATCAGATAGCTTCTTGATATATTCTTTATTTACCCAATCAAGTTTTTCATCATTCCACTGTGCTCCGGAGTGTCCAATTCTTGATATTTCAAAAATATTTATTAACTCTTCTTTGGAATAAATCTCTTTTTCCCCTCCTGGATTCCACCCTAAAAATGCCAAAAAATTCATCATTGCTTCTGGTAAATATCCTTCTTTGGAATAATCAAGAACATCTTTAGCCCCATCTCTTTTGCCTAATTTTTTATTACCGTCCTTCCCCATAATTGGTGGTAACGTAGCAAAATGTGGATATTCTAAATCAAGACCGTCGTAAAGTGATAAATATTTTGGAACAGAAGAAATAAATTCTTGACCACGCATAATGTGAGTCACATTCATTTCAAGGTCATCTACCACATGGGCAAAATTATATGTAGGATAACCATCACTTTTAATTAAAATAAAATCATCCAATGCTTCTGGTCCGGCAGATAAATCGCCGTAAACAATATCTGTCCATTGATAACTTTTTATTTCAGGAACTTTATAACGAAGAGGCTTTGAACCATCCCAGGGCGGAGGATTTAATGGACGATATTCTCTATATAAAAAAGGTTTTTTCTCTGCCTCGGCTTTTTTTCTGAAAACCTCAACTTCTTCCTCAGTATATGGATCTGCATAAGCTAAACCCTTGTCTATTAATATTTGGGCGTATTTTTTATATAACTCTAATCTTTCTGATTGCTTATATGGAGCATTAGGTCCTCCTATATCTGGTCCCTCATCCCAATCAATTCCAAGCCATTTTAGAGACTTCATTATATGCTCTATTGAACCATCAACCTCTCTTTCTTTGTCAGTATCTTCAATACGTAAAATAAAAGTACCATTATTTCTCCTAGCCCATAAATATGCATATAAAGCTGTACGCAAATTACCAACATGAATGAACCCAGTTGGACTTGGGGCAAAACGAGTGATTATTTTGTAGTTTAATTTATTATCCATTATTTTTTCTTATCTCTACTTATTGTTCATGTGAAAGTGCAATATTTATCGCTGAAATTGCAATTTTTTCCGCTGCAAGTGGAGTTGCAAATGACAATGCTCTTTGTTTCATCTCTGCTAATCGATCACCAGAAGAAATCAATCTGTCAATTTCTGAAACTAATAAATGTGAAGTTAAATTAGCTTCTTCGATTACTTCACAAGCTCCAGCCCTAGCATAATTGAAAGCATTTTTCCTTTGATGGTCACCATTAGAATTTGTAATTGGAATAATAATTGAAGGTATCCCCCATGAAGCAATTTCAAATATAGCCGAACCTGCTCGAGAAATAATAATATCAGCGCAACCAGCGGCCATGCGAGTCGCTAAATTGTTTAAATATGGTATCGGCACATACCTCTCAAAATTTGGATTGTTTGCTAGTAATAATTTTGACCGAGAAGTAACTTCTTCAATATTTTTGATACCAGTTTGATGAATGATTTGATATCGAGAAAGTAATTCAGGTAATACATCCACAATATTATCATTTATTATTTGTGCTCCTTGTGACCCACCTAAAACCAAAATTACTGGTAGATTAGAATTCAGCTTAAAAAAATTATGGGCCCCATTTGAATCCCCGTGCATTACTTCTTTACGAATTGGCTGGCCCGTCAAAGCTGTTTTATCTTTTGGTAAATATTCACTCGCTTCGGGCCATGAAATAGCCACATGCCAAGCAAATTTTGCAGTCCAAACATTTAATCTGCCGGGATATGAATCTGATTCATGGACAATCACTGGTATCCTTAATAATCGTGCTGCTAATACCGCCGGAAATGCCGCATATCCACCTTTTGAAATAACTACATCTGGATAAATAAAAAACATTCGCATTAAACCTAAAAATGCTCCTGTGGCTGTTTTAAAAATGTCAAAAAAATTACTAATAGAAAAATACGTTCTCATTTTTCCACATGGAATCTGAATATAAGTAATTTTGTTTTCAAAAAGTAATCTTTTATCATATGGTCTATCAGACATATAATAAAGTTTAAGATCAATAATCTTTTGTTTGTCAGCTTCTTCAACCAATTTTTCCGCAATTGCTATTAAAGGATAAAAATGTCCACCTGTTCCACCTCCAGTAAGTAATATTTTCATACTCTTAATTATACCCTATTTAATTCAATTTTTCTAGCACTAATAAGCGGCCTTGCCGCTATCTGGAGGATTTTTCTAAGATGGGCTTACCTTGATAGCGAGAAATATTTAAAATTATCCCCACCATTCCTAATGATAAGAGTAAAGCTGTTCCACCATGAGAGATAAAAACGAGCGGAACACCAGTTAACGGGAAAACTCCAGTTATTGAGGCAATATTCATAAAAGATTGAGCAGTAATAATTGAAACAAGCCCAACAACAAGTAATTTAGCAAAAGCATCAGGAGCATTACGAATAGCAATTCGATAACCACGTAAGGCAAAAGCTAGATATATCAATATTAATATTGAAGTACCCATAAATCCCCATTCTTCTCCAATAACGGCAAAAATTGAGTCTCCTTGTGGTTCTGGTAAATAATTAAATTTTTGAATACTTTGTCCTAGGCCTCGGCCAAAAGCCCCACCAGATCCAACGGCAATTAAAGATTGCTGTAATTGATAAGATGAGCTCTGACTATTTTGACTAGGATTTAGAAAAGTATTGACTCTTTCTTTTAAGTATGGCTGGAAAGACACTAAAATAAAAAACATTATAATGGAAACTCCTAAAATACCAAAAATAAATTTAAGTGGTGCACCAGAAACAAAAAGCATAATCATGGCTGTAATTGTTATCAAAATAATACTTTTTGTGTCTGGCTGTTTAAGTAAAACCAAAGCAATAACACCTATTAAAATAACAAGTGGTAAAATACTAAAAAGAGGATCTTTTACTTTTACTTTTACCCACGATAACCAGGCAGCAAAATATATAATGAAACTAATTTTTAAAAATTCAACAGGTTGAAATGAATATCCAAATATATCAATCCATCTTCTGGCTCCGCCATGCGATTGCCCAATCCCTGGAACTAAAACTAAGCCAGTTAAAATAATCGAAATGATAAATAACAATAATGAATATTTTTTAAATAGTTTATATGGAATTTTAAGTCCAATATATAGAGCAATCAGACCACCCAAAAAGCCAAAGATATACTGTCCAAAGATAACTCCATAAAATTTTGCTTCATTCTTAGCGAAAATACCCAAAGAAGCCGAAGTAAAAGTTATTAAACCTATCACAACTAGAGTAATAACGATCCCAAAAAAAAATGTATCAATTTTGTTTTTTTTCATCTCTATTTTTTCTAACTAATTAAAGAAATTATAACTCCCACAACTGAAGACATAATTCCCACGATCCAATAACGCATTGTGACTTTATATTTAGGCCAGCCGATGGCTTCGAAGTGATGATGAAGTGGAGCAAAAAGAAAAACTTTTTTACCATTAAAAAATTTACGAGCAATCATCTGAATTAAAGCAGAAAGAGAAGTAATAAAAAGAGGAAAAGCAATAATTGGAAGTAATAAAACAGTATTAGTCATAAAAGCAATAACAGCAAGAGTCACTGTCAATCCAATCATACCAGTTTCACCCATATAAAAACGCGCTGGTGGAATATTAAACCATAAAAAAGCAAGAATCCCTCCAGTAATAACTGCACAAAAAGCCGCAATGTCGACTTGATTATTAAAATAGGCAATCAAACTGTAGGCCATAAAAATTGAAGCCAAGATTCCACCTGAAAGTCCGTCAATTCCATCGATGATACTTGTTGACCATAATGACAGCATAATGAGCATGAAAAATGGAATAAATAAAAATCCTAAATTAATAAAACCATACCAAGGAATATATATACTGGTAACTCCAAGTTTAAAATAAAACCAGAAACCAATTACTAGCCCAAGAATTAAAATAATTCCAACTTTTATGTATCGTAAAACAATTGGATCAGTTATCCATTTACCTTTTCCAAATATTTGAAGTAAATCATCTCCTAGACCAACGAGCGACGCCACAATCAATGTAAAAAATGGAAGTAGTGTTTGATTTCGACTAATGAAATACATTTTATTTGTTAAATAACTATTTAAAAGAAAATCAATTATTCCAACGATCGCCACTGTTATAATTACAGAAACCCAAACTATCATTCCGCCAGTTCTTGGAGTTGAAGTTTCTGCTTTGTCGTCATGAATTTTTGAAAAACCGCCCAATTCTTTAATTG
This sequence comes from uncultured Candidatus Saccharibacteria bacterium, assembly GCA_964532365.1. Taxonomy (GTDB): domain Bacteria; phylum Patescibacteriota; class Minisyncoccia; order Phycocordibacterales; family UBA9973; genus UBA8515. Next base: position 7,726 of record CAZHIB010000015.1, on the reverse strand, counting down.
GAATATTCCCATTACGAGAACTGCGACGCCACATACGATATTTATAAAAATAATGAGTTGCAACCGGAGTTAATAGCAATCCGACAATAAAGCTGATAACCGCCGGAAGAAATATTTTAAAAGCATTAGTCATTTTTGTCTTCCTGTTTAAGAACCTCTTGTAATTGGCTTTGAACTTCCTTGTAATTAGGTAATTGATCAATAGCTGTTATTCCCATAAAAGATAAAGTTTCAAAAGTTGGGCGATATAATAATTTTCGACTATCTTTCGGATCGGCAATTCTTTCTATCAGCCCACGAACAATTAAATTACGAAGAATAAAACTCGAATTTACTCCTCGAATGTAATCAATTTCACTTCTTGAAATTTCATTTTTGTATAAAATAATAGATAAAGTATCAAGAGAGGCTTTTGATAAATCTTTAGTTATTTCATCTTTTCGGATTGATTCAATCAAAGAACTTAATTCACTAGTAATTCCCAAAACAACAGAATCATCCTTTCGAACAAGAACTAATCCCCTATTTTGAAGTGAATTTTCTAATTTATCGAGGGCCTCTTTAATCTCTTCAATACTTGCACCTAAAAATTCTGCCAACTTTTTAATTTCGACGTCTTCACCTTTGTAAAAAAGTAAACCTTCAATTTTTGATTCTAAAGTTATTCCCATAATTATATTTGTTTGTTAATTTCTATATCTCCAAATGATGAATTCTGTATCACTTCAATTATTCCTTCTCTAACCAATTCTAACATAGCCAAGAATGAAATAATAACATGAACCTTGGCCTCTTCTTTACTTTGAGCCCCATGACTTTTACTAAAATCTTTGAATGACAAATTTATGGCATTTTGAATTCGATCAGTTAAACTATTAATAACCTCATCAATATTTATTATTTTTTTGACTTCAATCTCTGGTAATATTTCTTTTAGTTTTGGTGCACGCGCCAAGACTTCACTCACACATAATGTCATATTTGCAATTGTAATTTGTGGATCAGGCGAAAAAAGAGGTTCACTCCAAATTCGTTCAGTTGGCATGAATATAATTTTTGTTCCAAAAGTATTATTAATATCAATACTGGCATTTTTAATTATGGCATACAATTTTAATCTAGTTTCTAGATCAGTAATTTTTTCTGTTTCATCTTCAGTTAAAGAAAGGTTTGGTAATAATGATTTTGACTTAATTAAAATTAAAGTCGCGGCAATTAGAATAAAATAGGAAACGTCAGCTATGTGTTTATCTGTTGGCACACCATTTAATGTCTTAATATAAGCAATATAATCATTTGTTACTTCAGCTAATGATATCTCATTTACAAAAAGCTTTCTTTGTTCAATCAAAGAAAGAAGTAACTCGAGTGGTCCTTCAAAAGTTCCTTGTTTTATTTGGTATGGTGAAATAATCTCTGACATTTAAATTATTTTTTTTTCTTTGTTATTTCAATTCTTAATTCTTTTAATTGTATATCTGAGACACTTGATGGTGATTCCATCATTAAGTCCTTCCCTTCACCTGTTTTAGGGAAAGCAATGACTTCACGAATATTTGGTTCATTTTCAAGAAGCATTAACAAACGATCAAAACCCCAAGCAATTCCACCGTGCGGAGGTGTACCATTTTTAAAAGCTTGAAGCATATGTCCAAAATTTTTCTCAATATCTTCATCTTTGTGACCAATAATATTTAAGACCTTTTTTAATGTTTCTGCTTCGTGGGCCCTTATACTCCCCCCCCCGATTTCATAACCATTTAAAATAATATCATATTGACTTGTTAGAATTTCTCCTAGATTTTTACCCTGCATCATACTTTCTTTATACTCTTTAATTGGTTCTGAAAAAGGATTATGGGTAAACGTCCACTCACCTTCTGTGTTTGGATTATCTGACTTATCAGTACGTTCAAAAAACGGAAAATCTACCACCCAACAAAAAGCCAATAAGTCTGGGTCGTTTTTGTCGTTTCGTATATCTGGCCTATCATTACCATATTTTTCCATCGCCTCTTTGTAAGAAATTTTTGGAAAAGGAATTTGCTGAATTTTCTTTTGTGGATAAAGCTTTTTAACTAAATCAATTAATAATCTTTCATTGACTTCCATTACATCTTCCTTCTCCACAAAACTCATTTCCATATCAAGTTGAGTAAATTCTGGTTGTCTATCTCCTCTTGTATCTTCATCTCGCATACAACGTGCAATTTGAAAATATTTTTCCATTCCACTAGCCATTAATAACTGTTTATACTGTTGGGGTGATTGTGGCAAGGCATAAAACATACCTTCATATAAACGCGAAGGAACAATATAATCTCGTGCTCCTTCCGGCGTTGATTTTGTTAATATAGGTGTTTCAATCTCAATAAAATTTTCTTTATCTAAAAAATCACGAATATGTTTTGAAATTTTATGTCTAAATCGAATATTTTTTTGCATTCTAGGTCTCCTTAAATCTAGATATCGATATTTTAATCGAGCTTCTTCATTTATTTCTCTACCATCAGTTGTAACATCAAAGTTTGGAGTCTCAGCTTTACTTAAAATTTCTATCTCCATTATTTCAAGTTCAAGTTCGCCATTTAAAACATCATTTTTTTTATTTCGTTCTGGTCTTTCATTTACTTTTCCCTTAACCTTAACCACAAATTCATTTCGAAGTGTTTTACCAACTTCAAGTGTTTCTGTATAGTTCGGCAAAATTACCCCCTGAACTTTTCCTGTCATATCACGAAAATCAAGAAAAATCATTTTTCCTTGATCGCGACGAACATCTATCCATCCAGCGATTAATACTTCTTTTCCTAAATACTGATTCAAATCTTTTATATATATTCTTTCTTTCATGTGATTTTGTAAATAATGTCGCGTACATCAATTGAAACGCGATATCTTAATTATTAATGAGATAACTGAGCCAACTTATCGCACGGATAACCAAAGATAAAAGTCAAGGCAAGTAAAATCCAATAAAATGGGGCAAAAGCAACATAAAGCACTTTATCCTTTTTCCACATCGGCAAATACCACTTTTGAACTTTCATAAAAAGTATCGTTAAGGGAACATTTACTAAATTTAAAATCACTAAAAGTAAAGCAAATATATATTTCATAAATTAAAAGTTAATTCCTATATTGTCTCTAATAATATTCATTTTCTTTTTAATTTCAATTTTAGTTTTTTGAGCACCGTCATTTAATATTTCTCGGACTAAATCTAAATTTTTCGCATATGATTCCCTCTTCTCTCTCATTGGTTTTATTAAATTAATAATTGCATCAAAAAGTAAATCCTTAGATTCCTTATAGCCAATTGTTCCTTTAATATATCTATCTCTCAGTATTTCTAAGTCATTTTTATTTAAGAAAAGCTTATGAAGAGCATAAATATTACAAGTATCAGGATCTTTCGGTTCATCTGGTTTTTTTGAGTCAGTCACAATACCCATAACGGCTTTTTTTATTACTTCATCTGTTCCAAAAAGTGGTATAGTATTTTTATAACTTTTACTCATCTTTCGGCCATCTATTCCAGGAACTATTGCCACATTTTTTAAAATTAATGGTTCTGGTAATTTAAAAGTTTCTCCATAGATGTGATTAAATTTTAAAGCAATATCACGCGCATACTCAACGTGTTGTTTTTGATCTGCTCCAACGGGCACAACATCGGCATCTTGAATCAGAATATCGGCCGCCATTAGAATTGGATAATCAAAAAGACCAACGTTAATTTCTTTTGCTTTTTGATTGGCATCTTTATAAGCAGTGGCTCTTTCTAAAAATGGCATCGTGGTAATACAATTAAAGTACCAGGCCAATTCTGTCACCTCAGGTACATCTGATTGTTTAAATAAACATACTTTTTTAGGATCCAGCCCGCAAGCTAAATAATCAAGGGCTATATTTAAAATATTGTCTGATAATTCTTTTTTATTTTGAATAGTTGTCATAGCGTGTAAATCGGCAATAAAAACAACTGAATCATATTCATTTTGCAAATCAACAAATTGCTTGATAGCCCCAAAATAGTTGCCAATATGGATAGTTCCTGAAGGTTGAACTCCTGACAATAATCGTTTTTTCATATTTTATATAATACCAAAAAATTAAGAGTTTTGCACATATTAATAACATATTTATCCTAAATATCAATTTTGAGACTTTTAGTATAACTGATACAATATTGCTCATGGATAAAAAAACAAAACTCAGGATTCCACCTCAAAGTTTAGATGCTGAAAAGGCTATTTTAGGCTCAATAATGCTTCGGCCTGGGGCAATTCATGAAATAAATGATATTATCAATTCTGACTCATTCTATGCCATAAAACATTCTCAAATATATAAAATAATGCTTGAGCTTTCAAGTAAGGGTGAACCAATAGATATTTTATCTCTTTCTCACAAATTAGAGGAAAAAGGATTGCTTGATCAAATAGGTGGAAGTAGCTACTTGAGTGAATTAACAAATTCTGTTCCGGCTTCAACTAATATTAAGTATTATGCTGATATTGTTAACAAAAAACATATTCTTAGGAAAATTATCGAGGCGGGAGATCATATTTCAGAACTTGGTTTTCGTGAAGAAGTTGAAGATGTGTTTGAAATTCTTGATCTAGCTGAAAAAAGAATGATGGGGATCAATAATAATGCCGGCAGTCACGTATTTATGTCCTTAAAAGATTCACTACCCGAAGCTTGGAATCGTTTAGAAAAATTACACGAAAATAAAGGTGAGATTCGGGGAGTACCAACCGGTTTTTATGACCTTGATCAGTATCTTTCTGGATTACAAAAATCTGATTTAATCATACTCGCTGCTCGTCCTTCGATGGGTAAAACGACACTGGCTCTTGATATTGCTCGGCAAGCGGCTTTAAACAACAGCACTCCGACAGTTATTTTTTCTCTTGAAATGAGTACTCAACAATTAGTAGATAGATTATTAGCGGCTCAGTCAAAAGTTAATGCTTGGAATTTAAGAACTGGAAATTTATCGTCGGAAGGTGAATTTGCTAAAATTCGAGACTCGCTTGATAGCTTATCTAAAGCCCCAATTTTTGTTGATGATTTAGCTGGTAATTCAATTATTCGAATGCGTTCTGTTTGTCGTCGAATCAGAGCTGAGCATGGTATTGGTTTAATTATTGTTGATTATCTACAGTTAATGTCAACATCAAAAAATTATGACAATATGGTTAATCAGGTAACAGAAATATCTAGATCATTAAAATCATTAGCCAAAGAATTTGACGTTCCAGTTCTTGCACTCTCTCAACTATCTCGTGCTGTTGAATCTCGTGGTGGCCGGCCTAGATTATCCGATCTTCGTGATTCAGGATCCATTGAACAAGATGCTGACGTTGTTATGTTTATTCATCGTGAAGATAAAGGAAAAGATGAAAGCGAAAAAACAAATATTGCTGAAATATTAATTGAAAAACACAGAAACGGCCCAGTTGGAAAAGTTGATTTATATTTTGATGAGAAGTTCACAACTTTTATGTCTCTTGATAAGAAAATGAGTAATTTTAGCAATGAAATTCCTAGTGACTTAGATCAATTCTAAAGATACTATATGGACAATAATCCAATTGAAAAATTAGCTAAATATTTCAAAGAATTTCCGGGTATCGGAGAGCGTCAAGCCAAACGTTTTGTCTATTTTTTATTACATAAAAATCCTACTTACGCCAAAGAATTAGGAGAGAACATCTTGTCTTTAAAAAATTTAATTCATCAGTGTCCATCTTGCTATTTATTTTTTGAAGGCCAGAAAGATGAACTATGTAATGTTTGCAAAAACCCTAAAACCGATCAAACATCCCTTTTAATAATTGAAAAAGATGCAGATTATGAGAATATAAAAAAGAGTAAAAATTATTCTGGAATGTATTTTATTCTCGGAGGACTTGCTCCAATTGTGACCAAAGAAACTCCAAGCTTTCTTCGAATAAAAGAATTACTAAACACAATTGAAAATCGAGTAAAAAATAATAATTTAAAAGAAATAATAATTGCCCTATCACTCAATCCCCAAGGTGAACATACCGATATGTATTTAAGAGAAAAAATTTCTCCATTACAAGAAAAATATAAATTTAAAATTGTTTCTCTTGGCCGAGGTTTATCTACTGGCACCGAACTTGAATATTCCGACAGTGAGACAATCAAAAATGCATTGGTCAATCGTCAATAATATATTCGTTAAATAATAAAATACTCCCCCATGGGAGTATTTTATTTGATTGATGAAATTTTAATTTCCGTAAAAATTTGTCGATGACCATTCTTTTTCAAATATCGACTTTTTTGTTTATATTTAATAACGTTAACAGTTTTATGTTTTGCTTCTCTTTGAAACAATGATTCAACTTTCGCCTTTTCAATATAAGGAGTTCCGATTGTCGTATCTGTCCCATTGTCTACTAAAAGGACCTTGTCAAAAATTATTTTATCTCCCGGCTTAAAATCCCCTTCTATTTTTTCAATTTTAAGAACATCGCCAACTGATACTTTATATTGTTTACCGCCTGTAAAAATAACCGCAAATTCTTTGCTTTCGGGAATTGATGTCTTAACTTTTTTAACAGTAGTTTTAGCCATAATGTATCATCTGAAATCCCTAAAAGACGGAAAATCATTGATAGGACTATCTTACACAAAAGTTGCTAAAAATGCAACCCCTACACCAATATATTTTGAAAAAGTTTCTCTAGAGAGTATAATCTTATTTATATGCTATCGAAATACAGTCACAAACAATTAACTTGGATTGATATAGAAAAACCTAATAATGAAGAACTTGAATACGTCTTAGAAGAATATTTTATCCCTGACTACATTAAAGACATGCTGAAAGATGAAGAAGGTGAAGATAAAATTTATTCTGATCATGACTATATTTTTACTCAATTGCCTTTTTTATCTTCAGATAACTTACCTTCCGATAAAATAACATTTATTGTCAGTGACGATTTTATAATTAGTATTCATAACAATCCAACTAATTACCTTACTAATTTTTTTAAAGAGATTGAATTATATATTATTAATAACGATAAATTAATTATCAATAACAACAAACTTCTTTTTGCTTATCTATTAAAAAGTCTTTATACTGACTCAGAAAAACAACTAATTACATTTGAATCGATCGCAAGAAATTATCATAAAAATAGTATCAAAATATCCAAAAAACTTAAATTATTTAAAACATTGTTCTTTGTCTTATTAGGTGCCATAATACTTATATTAATATATGTCTTTAATAATATTTAACACATTATCTCGAGAAAAAGAAGAATTTATTCCAATTAATGGCAAAAAAGTTGGTTTATATACCTGTGGACCAACAGTATATAATTACGCTCATATTGGAAATTGGCGAGCTTATGTTTTTGCTGATTTACTTAAAAGATATTTAAAATATAGTGGATACCAAGTTAAACATGTAATGAATATTACTGATGTTGAAGATAAAATTATCCGAGAAATAAAAAATCAAAATAGAACATTAAAAGAATTAACAGAATTTTATACTAAAGAATTTTTTAAGGGCCGAGATTCTTTAAATATTCAACCAGCAGATATATATACTAAGGCTACTGATTATATAAATCAAATAATAAATTTAATAAAAAAATTAGAAGAAAAAGGTTTTGCCTATAAGGCAACTGATGGATCTATGTATTTTAATATTCATAAAGATAAAAAT
>CAZHIB010000014.1:0-12158 GCA_964532365.1 uncultured Candidatus Saccharibacteria bacterium | reverse complement strand
AGAATATATAGAATCATATACTCAAAAACACGGATTTAGTCCTTCTCACGAGGAAATACGTAAGCACCTGAAATTATCTTCTGTCTCCACGGTAAATCATTATATGAAAATCCTTCAAGATAAGGGATATATAAAAAGAGAGAAAAATTTAGCTCGTTCAGTTAAAATAGATCAAAACGATAGTATTGTTAGTATTCCTTTTAAAGGTTACATCGCTGCTGGGTTTCCGATTGAAGCAGTTGAAGAATATGAGACAATATCAGTTCCTAGTAATATGTTATCTTCTGGTGAACATTACGCTCTTGGAGTTAAAGGAGATAGTATGATAGATGAAGGAATATTTGATGGTGATACTGTTATTATAAGAAAGCAGAATACTGTAGAAGATGGAGAAACAGCTGTTGCCTTAATAAATAATAATGAGGTAACTCTTAAAAAAATATATAGAGAAAAAAATAGAATAAGATTACAACCAGCAAATCCAAAATTAAAACCATTCTTCGTAAAAGAAGTAATTATTCAAGGTAAAGTTATAAGTACTTTTAGAAAACTTGAAGAAAAAGAGAAAAAGGATAATAAATTTAAATTTAATCAATTTCTTTGTGGGGATGTGTTAGATATGATGAAAAAGATACCAGATTGTTCTATTCATTTTGCCGTAACCTCACCTCCATATAACGTGGGTAAAGATTATGATAATCATAATGATAAAATGAAGCACCAAGATTATCTTGATTGGTTGTATAAAGTTTGGCAAGAGACAAAAAGAGTTTTAGTCCCAGGTGGTAGATTTGCTATAAACATAGCTCCTACTGGAATAAGAGATTTTGTTCCATTGCATCATGACTATATAGAACAAATGAAAAGACTAGGAATGAAATTTAGAACAGAGATACTTTGGTATAAACAGACGATGTTAAAAAGAACAGCTTGGGGTAGTTTTAAGAGTCCTGCAAATCCCCACATAGTTCCATCTTGGGAATATGTCTTAATTTTTACAAAAGATCAAGATAGATTGGATGGAGATCCGCAGATGGCAGATATCACTAAGGAAGAATTTATGAAATTCTCTGATGGATTCTGGAAGATTCAACCAGAAACACAAAGAAAAGGACATCCTGCTCCTTTCCCTGAAGAATTAATTTATCGTTTAGTAAAATTCTATTCATATAAAGGAAATAATATATTAGATATGTTTGGAGGAACTGGAACAGTCGCAGTTATAGCAGAAAGAACAAATAGAAACTTTGTTCATATAGATATTTCTCCTCAGTATTGCAAAGTTGCTAGCGATCGTTTAGAAAAAGAAAAATCTCAGAAGAAATTATCATAAACATAAAACCCGCATTAAGCGGGTTTTATGTTTAATCTTTAACTTCTGTATCTATTTTATATTTATCAAATAATTTTAATATTTCTTCACAAAAAGAAATTAAGTTTTTATCATCTATCTTTTTTGATGTCTTCAATAATCTTATAAAATATCTTTTCCCGAGAGTTGTTTGTCCTAAATTCTTTTTTAAGAAATTATGCTGAGAACAAAGAGTTTGACCATTTTCTAAGGTCGCTCTTCCTCCTTTATCTTTTGGTTTTATATGATCTGCCTGAATTTCCATTCCTTCTTTGGGACCTCTTCCACAAATTACGCATCTATAGCCATCCCTATCAAATATTTCTTTTTTCGTTTTAGCATCAAAATCTTCTAAATCTCTTTTTTGAACATGATTTGGATCATATTTATAAACACCCTTAGATATTTTAATCAAAAGTCCATCTTGATGTAGATGTCTTATTCCACGATCAGGATCACGGAAAACCTGACCAGTCCTCTTTTTAAATTCCTTTGTGCACCAATCAACAACCTCAGGGTGTGGAATATCTCTGTTAGGATGTTTTTTAAAAAATTCTATAAGTAAATCTTTTTGTGAGATTGTTTGTTTTTTCATAATAAAAATATTAAAAATAAAAATATTAATTCTCTGAAAGCTGACGAGAAAATGAAATTATTTAGTAGAATCTACAATAGTAGCTTCCCAAGCAATCTCACGAACACGATTTGCTGAATTTATAGCACTTTGCTTAGAAGTATAAGCTTCAGAAGCAGCAACTTTTTCACCGTTTCCAGCTACAAGTCTCCATCTAAAATATCCAGCGGTATCCTTATAAATGACAAATTTTGTTTGATGCATATATAAAATACTTAGCCTATTTCTTATAATTATTAGGGTTCGACCTACGTAGAACGCTCCCCAGGATAAAAACCAAGATTTAGTTTCTATCCAGGAGGTTCTAGAGGTGAAGTAACCTAAATAAAAAAGAAATGGGGCCAAAAGGTTATCTCGTCAGCTTTCAAAGAACTAACAAAATAATTATATTACTTTTTATTAAATACAGCAAAAGCGACCTTCCCAGACGTGGGTCGGTCGCTTTCACCAAATTTATCTGCTCCGTGGGTAGGGATCGAACCTACGACCAATCGCTTAACAGGCGACCGCTCTACCGCTGAGCTACCACGGAATGTATTTATTTGAATATGATCTACCTTTTGTAGATAAGATTATCTTATCAAAAAAAGAGATAAAAAGCAAAAACCCTCCGGGGCTTGGCCAGAAGGATTTTTACTTTTTATTAATTAATTTAATTAATGAGCAGGAGCTGGATGAGTGTCATAATCAGTAGGATGAGGCTTACGAACAAACATTCGAGCAATTACAATTATAGCTAAGATTAAAATAACAACTAAGATCCATTGCCAAATTGAAGTAGGCATAAAACCTCCAGAACCTCTTAATGAGAGAGCCGTAATTTTATTCCCTTCAGATTGGTCATAACTATTATAAGCTGAAGCCCCTAGATTATTTCTGTAATAATCCTCTTCTATTTGCTGACCTCTATTCATTAAAGAATTATTATCAGTTGAAATATATGAATTATTTTCTTCATTTACTGTTGTAGTATTTTTACGAGCAGTTTCATCTTGATAATAATAATTATTTACAACAGTCGGATTTGTCTTTGTGTTTGTATTTGTACTTACATAACTTGGAACATATGGTACTGGCACAACCTGTTGATAATAATAATCATACTGAGTCGAAGTATTATTTTGATAGTTTTGATAATCTTGATTAGCTGGATTATATGGACTATACCTATAACCTAAACAACTATACCCAGTACAAGAATCAGCAAATACATTTGTCCCCGCAAAAAGAAAGGAAAAAATGATTGAACCTAAAACTATTAATTTTTTTGTTGTTTGATTAGTCATGTGGCTATTATAGCATATAATTATCTAATTTGTCAAGTCCTATTACCCTCTCTATATCCCTTGATAAATAAAGGTATAATAGAAAGCTATAAATTAATTCTGAAAAAGAGTATAATGGAAAAATTATTAAATAAATTATACATAAAATGCGCGATTCATTTAAAAATGCAATATCACAGCTTAAAAGAGCAACAGCAGTTAAAAAGTTTAGTGATGATTTTCTAAAATTATTAGCTGAACCAAACAGAGAAATTAGAGTGTCGATTCCAGTTGAAATGGATGATAGTTCGATTCAAATTTTTGAAGGATATAGAGTTCAATACAACAATGCCAGGGGCCCATATAAAGGAGGAATTCGCTTTCATCAAGATACTGATATCAACGAAGTTAAAGCTCTTGCTTTTTGGATGACCCTTAAATGTGCAGTTGCTAACATCCCAATGGGAGGAGGAAAGGGCGGAATAACTGTTAACCCAAAAAAACTTTCCAAAAATGAACTCGAAAGATTATCGCGTGGCTGGATAAGACTAATGACTCCTAATATTGGACCGAAAGTTGATGTTCCAGCTCCAGATGTAAATACTACTCCAGAGATCATGGCTTGGATGGTAGATGAGTACCGTAAAATTACGGGCGATACTACAAATGCAGTCATTACAGGCAAGCCAATTGCAATCGGTGGTTCAGAAGGTAGAGGTCCAGCCACAGGATTAGGTGGTTTTTATGTATTTGATGTTATAAAAAAGAAATTGAATTTACCAGAATCATGTAATATTGTCATTCAAGGATTTGGAAATGTAGGTGGCAACGCCGCCGAAATCTTAACCAATCATGGACACAAAATTATTGCTATTTCAGATTCAAAAGGTGCAATCTTAAAAGAAGATGGCATTGATATTAAAGAGCTCAATGAATACAAAAAAAATAACGGACAGATTACTGATTTCCCTGGCTCAAAAAATATTACAAATGATGAACTTCTGGAAATTGAATGCGATGTCTTAATCCCAGCAGCTCTTGAAAACCAAATTACTGATAAAAACGCCCAAAATATTAAAACGAAATTAATTGTTGAGCTAGCAAATGGTCCTACAACTCCTGAGGCTGATGATATTTTATTTGCCCGTCAAATCCCAGTTGTGCCTGATATTTTAGCTAATGCCGGTGGCGTTACTGTTTCTACTTTTGAATGGGAGCAAAATCTTAAAAAAGAACACTGGGCAGAAATTGATGTCTTTCAAAAATTAAAGAAAATTATGGAGGAGGAAACAGAAACTATTTGGAATAAATCAAAAGAGCTAAATACCGATATCCGTCGAGCGGCTTTTATTGTGGCCCTTGAAAGAATCGAAAAAGCCATAAAATAAAATGAAAAAAACCAGAAGAAAAAAATCGGTTCGTTTACCGAATCATATTTCACCAATAAATTATAAACTGACGATTAAGCCAGACCTGGAGTCTTTTACTTTTTCTGGAAATGAAATAATTAAAATTAAGATTACACAAGAAACTAATAAAATTACCCTACATAGTAAAGACATTGATATTGAGACCGCGATGATCAGCTGCAAAGGAGAGAAACAAAAACAATTTACAACTAAAATTGTTTACAACACTGAACATGAAACTGTAACTTTGTTTTTCAAAAATAAGATAAAAGGAAATTGTGAACTACATCTTTCTTTCTATGGCCTAATTAGCAATAATTTACGAGGGTTTTATCGTAGTAAATATGTTTTAGATGGAAAAGAAAAATATCTGGCTACAACTCAATTTGAAGCAACAGATGCAAGGCGAGCCTTCCCTTGTTTTGATGAACCAGCCCAGAAGGCCACATTTGAAGTATCATTAGTCATTTCTAAAAATCATTCAGCCATATCAAACACTCTTCCTGTAAAAATAAAAGAACATGAAAACTATAAAGTTGTATCATTCTCTCCTTCCCCCCGTATGTCAACATATTTACTTGCTTTTATAATTGGTGAATTTGAATATATTGAAGGTAAAACAAAAAATAATGTCTCGATTAGAGTTTTTACCACAAAAGGTAAATCACATCAGGCAAAATTTGCTCTTGAAGTAGCCATTAAATCTCTTGAATTTTTTAATGAATATTTTGATATTCCCTATCCACTTCCAATTTTAGATCTTATCGCTATTCCAGATTTTGAAAGCGCCGCCATGGAAAATTGGGGAGCTATAACTTTTCGCGAGACAGCTATTTTAGTTGATGAAAAAAATACTTCAATCTCAAGTAAACAATGGGTTGCCATTGTCATTGCTCATGAACTAGCTCACCAATGGTTTGGAAATCTAGTCACAATGGCTTGGTGGACTGACTTATGGCTAAACGAGGGCTTCGCTTCTTACATGGAAAATTTATGTGTTAACCAAATGTTTCCTAATTGGCATATATGGGACATGTATGTAAGTGATAGATACGCAATTGCTCTAAAGCTTGATTCACTTTCAACTTCTCATCCCATAGAAACAAAAGTTCACCACCCCAATGAAATAAGTGAGATTTTTGATATGGTTTCTTATGCGAAAGGTTCTGCAATTATCAGAATGCTGGCAGAATATTTAGGTAAAGATAATTTTCGTAATGGATTACGTCAGTATCTTAAGAAACATAGCTATAAAAATGCTAATACTCTTGACTTGTGGAATGCGTTTGAAAAAGTAAGCAATAAACCGGTAAGTCAAATAATGTCTTCCTGGACTCAAAAAACAGGATACCCTCTTCTTACTGTAACCCAGAAAGGTAAAAAATTTTATTTAAGTCAAGAAAGATTTTTTTCTAGTCGAATCTCATCAAAACAAAATAAAATAAAAAAATTATGGCAAATCCCCGTAGGCTATGAAAGCTTAACTGCTCAAAAAAACAATAAAGAAGTCCTAAAAATATTATTAACCAAAACGAAAGCTCCATTACTAGGAACTTCTATTGGAAAAGTAAATAAAGAAGAAGAAACCTTCACCCGAGTCCGATATGATAAAGAAACACTTGCTAATCTAAAAATTGAAATAGAAAATGGAAGCCTCTCAACTAAAGACAGACTTGGAATAATACGAGATTTATTCGCCTTAGCTGAAGGTGGTTACATAGACACAAAAGATGCACTAGAATTTTCTCTTTCTTATAAAAATGAAACAGAATTTATTGTTTGGTCAGAAATTGCTGGAGGTATAAATAAAATTGCCAACATAATAAAAAATGAATCTTTCAGTATTAAATATAACAAATATGCTCTGTCTCTTTTTGGTCCTCTGGCAAATAAAATGAGTTGGAACCCTAAAAATAATGAGAGCCATTCCGACATCTTCTTGCGAAATCTTGCTCTTTCTCAGTCTGCACATTATGGGGATATTAAAATAATAAATGAAGCAAAAATATTATTCAAAAAGAAAGATATTTCCCCTATTCGAGTTGATATTCGAGGAGTTGTCTATGGAATTATCGCCGCAAATGGAAATATTAAAGAATGGAATTTATTTGAAAAATTGTACAAAAAAGAACAATTCAATGAAGAAAAAGAGAGAATCGCTCGAGCCCTCTCATCTTTCAGAGACAAAAAATTATTATTAAAAACCCTCAAGTTGGCCTTATCTAGCAATGTCAAAAATCAAGATACACCATTTATTATTGCTAATATTTGGGCAAATAAATATGGCCAAGATATAACTTGGAAATTTATAAAAGACAATTGGAAAGAAATAGTAAAAAATTATGGAGAGGGCGGACACTTTCTTTCACGTCTTCTATCTCCACTCGGCAATCACACAACTCTTAAAGATTTAAAAAATATCAAAGCGTTTTTCTCAAAAAATATCGCTCCAGGAGCAGAAAGAACTCTAATTCAATCATACGAAAAAATCGAATCAAATATCGCTTGGCTCAAAGACGATAAAAAATCAATTAAAAATTGGCTAGAAAAAAATTACTAAAATAGATTAATTAAAAAATAAAGTTATCAATTTCAGACAGGTGTTTAAAATTGATAACTTTATTTTTTTGTATGAATGAAAGTCCGACGATGAATTGGCGTCTGCCCATTTTTTTTGATGACTTCATAATGAGCCTTGGTGCCATAGCCGACATGTTTATCAAAACCGTACTCTGGATATTTTTGGGCATACTTAGTCATCACCTTGTCGCGCATTACTTTAGCTACAATCGAAGCCATGGAAATAACAGGATGAAGTTCATCACCTCTGATTATTGTTTCTTGATTTGTATATTCGGCCGGAGCATGTAATCCACCATCGAGAAATACTTTGAACGAAGAAGAAAATGCTTTTGATGATGGTCTGGCACCGCTTCCGTCCCCCTCGTCCAAGGACCTCATCAAAAGCATTTTCTTCGAAGTGATTTTATATAAAGATTCATCTAATGCTTTTTGAATACACTTCGCAATTCCAAATTTATCTATATTTTCTGAAGAAACAAAAGATACAGCATAATCACAATTACCCTCTTCTTTTTGTTCTTTTAAAAAATTAAACCAAAGTTCCCTTTGTTTTTTTGAAAGTTTTTTCGAATCTCTTAGTTTTGGTAATTTCAATTCGTAATTATTAATTTGTAATTCGTAATTGTGCTTTTGCATAAAAGCACATACTGCCACTGGCCCAGCAATCGGTCCCCTGCCAACTTCATCTATACCGATTATATATTTTGTGTTCTTCAAATCAGTCATATAGAACTATCATACCTTATTTGTTATACTAAGAAAATGGAAAAAACAGAGCTCAACTCAAAATTCATACATCTACATACCCATAGTCATTATTCCCTGCTCGACGGATTATCTAAAATATCCGATATGGTTAAAACAGCTAAGAAAAATGGCATGAATGCTCTGGCTCTTACTGATCATGGAAATATGTATGGGGCTATCGAACTTTATAAGGAATGCCAAAAGGCTGGAATTAAGCCGATCATTGGAGTAGAAGCCTATATTGCTGAGCGTGGACGAAAAGATAAAGAGCCTGGAATTGATAACAAAAGATATCATTTGACACTACTTGCAAAAAATAGACAAGGTTACAAAAATTTAATGCATTTAATATCTTTGGCTAATCTTGAGGGGTATTATTATAAACCTCGAATGGACAAAGAGATACTCAGAGAGTTCCATGAGGGAATTATTTGTTTGTCTGGTTGTATGGGAAGTCAACTCTCTCAAGCTGTTCTTGCTAATAATCAAGAAAAAGCAGAAAGTTTAATTAAAGAGCATCAAAATATTTTTGGAATAGAAAATTATTTTCTTGAAGTTCATTCTCACCCCCACGTTGAAAATGATGAAAAACTTCGAAATGGCATTATTGCCCTGTCTAAAAAATTTAATATTCCAGTTGTCGCAGGCCAAGATTCTCATTACTTATGTATTAATGATCACGAAGCCCATGACACTCTTTTGGCTGTTAATACAGGTGGAATTGGTGGCAAAGAAGGAACAAAACTTGAATTCGGTGAAGATGATTTTTCTTTAATTGACGAGAAAACAGCTTTTAAATATTTTAAATATATTCCAGAAGCTGTTTCAAACACCAAGATGGTTGCCGATTTATGTGAAAATTATGATCTCGAGCTTGGAAAAGCGTATTTCCCAGATTTTCCAATCCCCAACCATAAAACAGCCGATCAAGTCTTACGCGATTTGGCTTATGAAGGATTTAAATTTAGAAAATTAGAAAAAAATAAAATTTACACTGACCGATTAGAATACGAGCTTGGAATTATTAAACAAAAAGGTTATCCAGCCTATTTTTTAGTTGTTTCGGATCTAATTCGACATGCTCGAGAAAATAATATATATACAAATATTCGAGGCTCGGTAGCGGGATCACTCACAACTTATCTTATTGGTATTACAAAAATTGATCCGATTGCCTACAAATTACCTTTTGAAAGATTTTTAAATCCTGAACGTCCTTCGCTCCCTGATATTGATATGGACTTTGCGGACAATCGTCGCGATGAAATAATTGCTTATGCTAAACAAAAATATGGAGAAGATAAAGTAGCTCAAATTGGAACATTTGGAACAATGATGGCCAAAGGATCAATTCGTGATGTTGCTCGAGCGCTAGGATATCCATATAGTGTGGGAGACAGAATATCCTCTATGGTTCCACTTGGTTCACAAGGAATGCCAATGACAATTGATCACGCCATAAAAATAGTTCCCGAATTAAAGAGCGCTTATAAAACAGAACCAGATACAAAAAAAATAATTGACTTAGCAAAAAAAATGGAAGGTTGTGTTCGCCATATTTCTGTTCATGCCGCTGGAGTTGTTATGGCCCCACGACCACTTTATGAATTTACGCCTGTCCAATATGACCCTAAGGGTGGAAATATTATAACCCAATACGATATGTATAGCATCGAAGATGCTGGTTTGCCTAAATTTGATTTTCTTGGAATAAAGAACTTAGCTATTTTGGCTTTAGCTGTAAAATTAGTTAAAAAAATTCATAATATCGATATTGATATTGATAATATTAATTTAGCGGATAAAAATACTTTTGAAATGCTTGCTCGTGGCGAGACAATGGGTTTATTCCAATTAAATGGTTCAGGTATGACTCGTTATTTAAAAGAATTAAAACCAAGTACCATTCATGATATTAATGCAATGGTGGCACTTTATAGACCAGGCCCCATGGAATCGATACCTGAATATATAAAACGTAAACAAAACCCTAAATTAATTACCTATCTAGACCCTCGATTAAAAGATATTCTTGATCAATCTTATGGAGTTATAACCTACCAAGACGATGTGATGATGACAGCCATTAAACTAGGAGGATATTCGTGGCTGGAAGCCGATAAGCTTCGAAAAGCTATGGGGAAAAAAATTCCCGCTGTTATGGAGGCCGAGAAAAGTAAACTGCTTGAAGGCTTTGTGAAAAATGGAATGACAGAAAAAAAAGCTCAAGAATTTTGGCATTTAATTGAACCTTTTGCGGCTTATGGTTTTAATAAAGCTCATGCTGCTAGTTATGGTTTAGTTGCATATCAAACAGCTTATCTAAAAGCAAACTTTCCTGTTGAATATATGACCGCCATTTTAACGTCTGAATCAGGTGATATTGAAAAAGTGGCAGAAATTGTCCATGAATGTGAAAAAATGAATATAAAAATATTGCCACCTAATATCAATGAAAGTTTTGGTGGATTTACAGTTATTGGAGATAGTAGTAAAAAAGACAACGAAAAAGCAATTCGTTTTGGTCTTTATACTATTAAGAACTTAGGAACAGATATTGCTGATGCTATCATTGAAGAACGAAAACAACGTGGTAATTTTAAAAGTTTAGCTGATTTTTTTGAACGCATTAACCATAAAAATTTAAATAAAAAATCAGTTGAGGCTTTAGCAAAATCTGGAGCCATGGATGATTTAGCCGAGAGAAATATGATTATTGGAAATCTAGAAACACTTCTTTCTTTTAATAAAGAAGTAAAAGGAAACTCTAATCAGGATTCACTTTTTGGTTTAATTGGTGGAGTCGAAGTCAAATTATCATTAGTTCCCCAAGAGGAAGCTAATATGAAAGAAAAATTAACTTGGGAAAAAGAATTATTAGGACTTTATATCTCTGGCCATCCTTTGACTGCGTATAAAGAAAAAATAGAAAAATTTGGAACTTTAATTAAAAAAATTCAAAATGAAATAAAAGTAAATACACCAGTAACAGTAGCAGCAATTATTGATGACGTGCGAATTGTAACCACCAAAAATAATGCTAGAATGGCCTTTGTTAAATTAACCGATCTAACAGGGTCGATTGATGCAGTCGTCTTCTCTAAGCTTTTTGAAATAGCTAAGGATATTTTGGTTATTGATAACATTATTGTCCTTCAAGGTAAGGTCACTGAACGAAACGGCGAAAAAAGCTTAATGATTGAAAATTTAAAGAAAATATAAAACACTCCGACTAAAGTCGGAGTGTTTTATATTAATATTATTTTTTAATTTCAGTATTTTTTATACTTTCCATTATTTTCAGAACCTGAGCAGGATAATTCGTAATATATGAATTATATGTTCTTAGAATTTGCTCAGTTGTCTTATCTGCATAATAACGACTAGTCTTTGGATTATTTCCTCCAAGATTCATTGCTACAATTTCTATTGATTTTTCAATCGATTCAAAATTGATCTTACATGAACCCCATCCAAAAACACTGTATGTTGCTTTCTGACAAGCTTGTTTACCACCAGTTGATTCACGCATGGCGATGGCTGGCAATAAATACGGATCAATATCGTTCTTATAGGCTTCTTCGACAAATTTTTGACCATAGCCAGCAAGTGGCAAATTTTTTGATTCAAAATATGTGTTTATTTTATCAGCGATTTCTTTACGAGCAATTTCTTCTTGTGTTGTTATCACAGAAGTTTCCTCCGTAAGGCTATCACTGGTTGCAGTCATACTTGGTAATGCAGATACTCCTGATAAGGGCATCGCTATTGCAAACACTGGAATTGCAATAATTGACTGCAAATAACGTATAATTTCGTTTTTTTTCATAATAGGGCTATTACGGGAAGCCCGAGGCCGTGTCACATTGCCAAATATTTTTATAATTAATATAAAAACTAGGCGAAACTAAAAAATTCCTTATATATCATCAAATGTAAAACATAAGATAACATACTTGGAACTTCGAATATATTAGCACAAAGAGATGTATAAGTCAATAGTTAGAACATATTTTTACTACTCGTCAAACATAAAATACCCTTATTTTATAAGGGTATTTTATGTTTTAATGATTGACAAATATGGTTATAATATTGTCTAATCAGCCTTTAAAACAAGGATATAAGTTAATTTTTGACATTTACACTGTTTTGTCTCATAAATATCC
>CAZHIB010000013.1:0-12946 GCA_964532365.1 uncultured Candidatus Saccharibacteria bacterium | reverse complement strand
TACAATAAAAAATTTCTTAAATATAGATAGTGGCGGCTTTTTATTTTTCATATTATTATCTTTTTTAATTGGTTCATCTTTCCATTCAACAGAAACTGGATGTTTAACTTGATGTAAAATTCCTTCATGCTGATGACCCATTACATGATCATTTGGATCATAGAGATCTCTTTTTATATCTTCAATTTTATGTTTTTCTTCTCCTCCCATATAATCTAAGTATAACACAAAAAATTATAATTGACTCTCATTTAAAGCCTTGTTTATATGCGCAATTATTGATTGACGTTTACGAAGAATTTCTTTTGTTTTGCTGTGATCAAAAGACGAAGACAAATATTCGGCCAAAATATCAGAATCTCCAATGTATCCAAGACTATTCATAATTCGCAAGACAAGATGAAGCTCAAGGGCCTCTCTTGAAGCACTTTCAATTTCTTTCTCATCAAGTAAATATAAGGCTTGAATAAAGTCGTCAAAAATAGTCTCACTTGGCCCCTCTCCACCGCATAAACGTTCTAATAATTTACTAACTCTCATTATTAGTAATAAAGAAGAAAAGCTAGCCCGCGCCAAAGGAAATGAATTTATATGTTTAGCTGAAGTGACTCTCCATACTTCTTTCCCTCGAACCAGATCAACATTCACATACGAAAAATCTTGCAGAGTGAAGCGAAGTTTTGATTTATGCAAACGAATTCCCTGAGCTATGACCTTCACTAAACCCATCTCGCGAGTATAAATCGAGAGCATTTTATTCGCCTCTCCTATATTACGAGACGAAAGTATGAATCCATGAGTGTGGTGAATATGATGCATAAGTTTAATTTAATAAAATATTATTTTTCAATAGTTATTTTAAATACAAATTCGTCAATTTTTATTTCTGTTCCGTCATTCTCTTTTATTTTTATTTCTTTGGCTCCAATAGATTTCATAAATTCTTTTTCATCAAAAGTATTTATTATTTCTTGCCCCCCCACACTAGTTTCAATAAATAAATTAATTAAATCATTTGGATTTAATCCATTCTTTTTTCTCATATCCTGAACTGCTCGCAACAACTCGCGGTATTGACCTTCCTTTTTTAATTCTTCGGTTATTTCAATATCTATTTCTACTTTCTTCTCATTGCCGTCGATAAATTTTATTTCCTTAATATTCAATTCATCTTTCACAATTTCCTGATATTCGATTGGCAATTCGTAATTCGTAATCCGTAATTCTTTCAGTGGTTGCCTTACTGGAAATCCAGCTTTTTGTCTTTCTTTTAATCCAAGAGTTACAATCTCGCGAACTTCTTGCATTTCATTGATTAGTAATTGGTAATTAGTAATTAATAATTCCTCTTTTGGCCATGATGTAAGATGGACACTTTCTTCGTCTGATTCATTTTTTAATTTTTGCCAAATATCTTCAGAAGAAAATGGAGCAAATGGGGCCATTAACCTTGCTAGAGTTTTAAAAACATAATATAAAGTTGCTCTTGCTTCAATATCTCCATCTTTTATTCTATCTCGTGAACGACGAAGGTACCAAGTTGATAGATCATCAATAAAATCACGAATTGCTCTGACTGGCTCAAGAAGTTTATAGCCTTCGAGATTTTGAGTACATTCTACTTTTAGTTCTGTTAATCGAGCAATTATCCATTTGTCTAAAACGTTATTGCTTACTACTTGCTCCTTTCTACTTTCTACTTTTTCATTTCTATATAACTCATAAAAAGCTAAAACATTGTAAAGTAAATTAAAAACTTTATTATGTAATTCACTGACAGTTTTTTCGTCAAAATTCTTTGACTCTCCTGGTTGGTTCACTGCATACATCCAAAGTCTAAGTGTATCCACTCCATATTTATCCATCATAGCCCAAGGATCAACTACGTTGCCTATCGACTTACTCATCTTTTTCCCATTCGCATCAAGAAGAAGACCTAAACAAATCACATTCTTATAAGCTTTGCCTTTCCCCATAATAGCTCCAACAGCATGCAAGGTATAAAACCATCCGCGAGTTTGATCTATAGCTTCACTAATAAAGTCAGCTGGATAACCTCCCTTATCCACCAAATCTTTATTTTCAAATGGATAATGATCTTGAGAAAATGGCATTGTGCCTGAATCAAGCCAAACATCCATAACTTCTTTTGTTCTCTTTAATTTTCCTCCACAGCCACAGACTAAATTTATTTCATCAATAAATGGTTTATGTAAATCAAGCTTATATTCCTCGTCGTGTGGTAATGGAACAAATGGCAGTTCAACAAATTCTCCATTACCTAAATAATTAAAATTCTTATTTGATTTAACCAAACCAAGAGATTCCTCTGTACTTAGCATGTTTACCTCAGAAAACATCTGCCAGACAGGACTGCCATGCGTCACTATTAAAATATTTTTCCCAGCATATTTATTCTCAATATCATACAAAAAACTCATAGATCTTCGTCTAACATCTTCGTATGATTCATTACCATCTGGAGCTTCATTAAAATTTTTTACTGACTTGGGAAAATCATTATGATATTCTGACCATTGTCTCCCTTCATACATCGGCACAGACATCTCATGAAGTCTATCATCATAAATAATTTTTTCTTTATCTAGCCCAATATTTTCTACCAATAATTCTGTTGTCTCTCTTGTTCTAACAAAAGGAGAAGTGAATATAAAATCAATATTTTTATTTTTCAATTCATTGGCCGATTTTTTGACTTGTTCAATTCCTTTTTCAGTTAAATTATCATCGTTGTTTACTGTTGAGCTAACTTCACCGCGGACATTACACTTGGTCTCACCGTGTCTCATTATAAAATATTTATTACCAGATTTTTTAGTTTTAGATTTTATGTCTTCAATACTCCCTAAAACTTCAATCTTTTGACATTTATCACAACTCCAAACAGGTAGCGGTGTTCCCCAATATCGCTCACGGGAAATTGCCCAATCTTTTATTTCACGAAGCCATTCGCCAAAACGCCCCTCTTTAATATAAGCTGGCTCCCAATTTATTCCTTTATTCTCTTCAACCATTTTATCTCGCAAAGATGACATTTTTATATACCAAGAATCACGAGCATAATAAATTAGAGCTGTCTTACATCTCCAGCAATGCGGATATGAGTGTTCGTACTTTTCTTTTTTAAATAATAATCCTCGATGAGCTAAATCTTTTATAATATCAACAGCCACTTCTTCATCCCTGACAAATCTATCTTCCAGAAAATCAGTTCCTTTAAAAAACTTTCCATCAAGCCCAACTAGATGGTGTTTGGGTAAACCAATTTCATTTCCCAAAACAAAATCATCTTGACCATACATAACAGCAGTATGGACAACCCCTGTACCGTCTTCGGTTGTCACAAAATCCGCTGAATAAATTTTGTAAGCTTTTTCTAATTTCGATCTTTCACTATCAGATATTGTGTTTGTTAAATATGGATAAAGCGGTTCGTATCGAAGACCAATTAAATCTTTGCCTTTTAATTCTTGAACAATTTCATAATCCCCCTCAATTAAAGATAAGCGGGCTTTAGCCAAAATAAAGAAAGCCGAGTCTGCGTGCTTATCTGAATGGTCTGGTTGAACCAAATTAATTTTTATTTTGACATAATCAATTTTTTCTCCAACTGCTAAGGCCACGTTTCCAGGAAGAGTCCAAGGGGTCGTGGTCCAAGCTAATATATATGTGAGAGGAGCCGAGTCTGCGTGCTTATCTGAATGGTCTGGTTGAGACGAAGGCGACCCGAGGACCCAAAGAGAAGCATCAGACGAGGTGACTAATCTAAACTTCGCAGTTACTGACAAATCTTTTACGTCCTGATACCCTTGGGCAAGTTCATGAGAAGAAAGACCCGTTCCACAACGTGGACACCAAGGCACTACCTTATAATCCTTATAAAGTAATTTTTGTTTATTAGCTTCTTTAATAACATTCCAAACAGATTCAATATAATTATTATGATATGTCACATATGGATTTTTCTGATCTACCCAAAATCCAATTCTCTCTGTAAATTTTTCCCATAAATCTGTATATTCCCAAACACTTTTTTTACACTCTTGATTAAATTTCGCAATTCCATATTCTTCAATTGCTTTTTTTGAATCAAGTCCAAGTATTTTTTCAACTTGAAGCTCAACCGGCAAACCATGAGTATCCCAACCGCCCTTCCTTCGAACATGATAGCCTCTCATTGTTTTATACCGAGGAATAACATCTTTAAAAGCTCGAGCTTCCAAATGATGAATCCCTGGTTTACCGTTTGCCGTTGGCGGCCCTTCATAAAAAACATATTCTCCTTTCGGTGAATCTTTATCTAAACTCTTTTCAAAAATTTTATTTTCTTTCCAAAATTTTAATACTTCTTCTTCCCGAAGAGCGCTATTACTTTTTTGATTTTTTTCTTCCATAATCTAATTAAACGAAACAAATTATTTTATAAAAAAATGTCTGGTCCCTCGTCCTCCCTCGTCCGAAGACTTTTTTTAGAATATAATTTGTGAAGTTTTTTATTATTTTTTATAATTTAAAAAAACTCGTCCACGTACAACAATTATAATAATTGCTATACAAGGACGAGCTTCTCGTGGTACCACCTTGCTTACTTCTCATTTAATAGGGTTCTACTTACCAATTAAGGCTTTCTTCCCAACGCTCAGAGGTGATCGCCTCTTCAACACGTATATTAAGAATACTATAAAATCACAAAATTGCAAAATCTTTTGTTTTGTTATATTGTCAAATCGAATTGCACTTTGTATCAACGATAACCGGACATAAAAAAAATTTCAGCAATTCAAAATCGCTTCGGGGGTCATAACTATAACGACCTTGAACACATCGCCCGAAGCAAAAAGCCCTAGCTAATCTTCGGATCGAGTAGGGCTTTTTATTTTAATTATTTAATTCGTAATTATTAATCCTTAATTATCTAATATACTTCTTGTTGATACTATCAAATACTTTTTACATTTTTCCCGGAATTTCAATTCCAAGCAAATAAAGACCGTTTTTCATTGTTTGATAAAATGCTTTAATTAAATTAAGATGATAACTCAAATATTTATTTTCATTATCTAATATTTTCGTATTTCCATAAAAAGCATTAAAGGAACTGGCAAGTTGTGTCAAATAAGTTGTTATATGATGAGGTTCAAGCAAATCATATGATCTCTTAATAATTTCCGGAAATTGATAAATTAATTTTTCTAAATCAGTAATTTCCGGATTAGTTTCTGATGAATATTTTCTAGCTTCTAGATTAAATTCTTTTGCTTTTTCTAAAATCGAATTTGCCCGAACAGCTGTGTATTGCAAATATGGGCCAGAATCACCATCAAAAGAAATTGATTTTTCTTGATCATAAATAATATCAGAACCTAAGGATGATTTAAGAATAGAATATTTAAGAGCCGCAACTCCGACAATTTCCGATATTTTCCTTTTCTCATCATCAGAAAGTTCTCGATCTTTTACTTTTAGAAGAACAATATCCATTGAATCACGTAATAATGATTCACCTGTGATAACATTCCCCTTTCGAGAAGACATCTTGCCTTCAGCTAGTCGCATCATGCCATGAGTAACATGCTTCATCCTATTTCCTAAATCTGGATGTATTAAGGAAATTGCTTTTTGAACAACTTTCATATACTCAGCTTGTTCAATTGCTGTTGTAACAATAGAAATATCAGGATTTTCTTTTTCAAACTTTGTTATTGTTAACCCTATTTCTTTCGTCTCATAAGTTGGTAATCCTTGAGAGTTTATAAATACACGAGTATGAAGTTTTTTGTCATAATTCTCAGCCTGAAAAATAATTGCTCCATTTGACTCTTCAAAAATTTTACCAATATTTTCTCTTATAATTTTTTCTCCAATAGGCGCCATCTGACTCTCAAAGAAGTAATAGTTAAATTTTGTTCCAAGAGTTTTATATATTTCTTCAAAAGCTTCAAGGGTTACTTTTCTACCCCAATCATAAATTTTATTTATTTCTTCATCTGATTTGTTGTAAATTTTTTTATTGATCTCATCTATTTCTTTTTTTATATTCTCATTTGTGTCATACAGATTACTTCCCTTTGAATAACATTCACCAATATATTGAGCTATTTTATTATAAGAAGTCTGACTTCCTATATTTGGAAGTCCGACTTCCAAATATTCTGGAGATTGCAAAATTGAATATATAGCTTTTGCCACATGTGGACCAACATCTCCTTGATAATTTGCTCGTATTGTTTTTGCTCCAGAAAATTCAACAATACGAGAAATAGATTCCCCTATCGCATTACTCATAAGGTGGCCAATATGAAAAGGTTTGAACGGATTTGGCTGAGTATATTCAACCATTACTTTCTTCCCAGCAAGGCTGGAATTTTTACCCCAATCATCTCTTTTTTCTAAAATTTCTTTAACTTTTTCTGTGAAAAATTCACGTGACAAATAAAAGTTTATAAACCCAGGACCAGCAACTTCAACTTTTGAAATTTCTTTTGGGAGATTTTTTTCTAATTCTGTTTTAATATTTTCAGCTAACTCTTTCGGATTTTTACCAATCTTTTTAGCACAAACCATAGCTACATTCGTTGAATAATCACCATTTTTAAAATCCTCAGGGTGTTCAATAGAAAAATTAACTTCTTCGAATATTCCAAGATTTTTCAAAATTTCTTTAATTTTTTTTTCTATTTGTTCTTTCATAAATTATCTCTTATCTCCATCACCTTTTATAACCCCACGCTCTTGTCTTGATTTTAATTTACTAATATTTAATTCTGCAATTTCATCAAAGTCTAAGTCCAGATCTCTAGCCAAAACAGCCAAATACCATAAAACATCGCCAAGCTCTTCTTTAATTTTATTTTTTCTTTCACTGCTCATTATTTCACTCCCATCATCGCCTCTTAGCCATTTTTTTATCTTACCTAAAACTTCCCCAGCTTCATTTCCAAGACCCAAAGCTGGATAAATTACCTTATATTTTTGATTGTAATTAGCAGTATTTAAAGCACTTTTTTGATATTCATTAAAATTCATAATTTAAAAAAATTAATGTTGATATATTCTATCTTAACATTTATAACCATTTAAAAACACCTCTATAAAACTGTCACTATTTGAAACATAATAATTATTTAACTAATAACTTTTTGACTTTTTCATAAATCATCTCATGTATTATTTCACGAGATAAAATTTGATTATTCTTTGAACAGTCTATTTTTATAAAATTTTTAATTTCTTTTTCAAGTTTTAATGCACTCTTGCGTGAATTTATTAAAAAATTTTTATCAGCCTCATGTACATCTTTCCCTTTTTTTAAATAAGCTCTTTCCATTTTACTACTTTCTCTTTTTTCGATTAACTCTAATACTATCTTAATCGGCAAAGAAAGATACAAGGTTATACTTGGTCTTGGAATACCAAAAACTTCATATTCCATATGATCAAGCCATTTCAAAAAATCATTTCGTCTTTTGGCATCTTTAGTCTTACCACCTTGATGAATTTGATTGGCTGAAACATAACGATTTGCAATGACGATATAGCCCTTTTTAAGCCAATCGTCCATTTGTTTTTTTGATTCCCATCTGTCACAAGCATAAAGTACAGATGCAATTTTGGGATGAACATTTAAAAAATTATAATATTGTTCTGAAAGACAATGTCCAATAAATTCACCAAAGAAATTTTTATAATATTCAGGAAAATCTACAATTTTCACCGTATAACCTTCTTTTTTTAATCTTTTAGAAAGTAAATCAACCTGAGTTGCTTTTCCAGACCCATCTGTCCCATCAATCACGATCAGTTTTCCTTTTTTATTCTTTTGTTTTTTGACCATATTATTTTCTTAAAATTTTATCCATCTTCTTGGCAATATTTATCATATCTTTTTCTTTTTTCCCCCTAGTTGTTTCAGCGCAAGTTCCAAGTCGAATACCAGACGGATCCATAACACTTCTTGTGTCTCCTGGAATTGTATTCATGTTCACAATAATTCCAGCTTTTTCTAATTTAGCACTTGCTTCTTTCCCAGAAATTCCCTTGCCCTCTAACCATGTATCCATCAAGATTAAATGCGAATCTGTTCCTCCGGAAATAATATGCCAACCCAACTTTTGTAATTCTTTGGCTAAGACTTTAGCGTTTTTTATAATTTGCTTTGCGTACTTTTTAAATTCTGGTTTCATCGCTTCCGCTAAAGCCACAGCGACACCGGCAATATTATTTTCATGTGGGCCACCAAAAAGTCCAGGAATAACCATTTTGTCTAATTTTTTATCAAAATTTCTTTCGTCTTTTTTAACAAATAAAATTGCTTGCCTTGGCCCACGTAAAGACTTATGAGTGGTTGTCATAACCGAATCAGCATATAAAAACGGAGATGGATAAGCTCCCCCTGCAATTAAACCTGCAAAATGTGAAATATCAACATGAAGTAAAGCTCCGCAAACATCGGCAATTTCTCGAAACTTTTTAAAATCGACAATACGAGGATAAGCCGTAAAGCCACAAACAATAATATCGGGCTTTTCAGCAATAGCTAACTTTTTCAAAGCCTCGTAATCTATAACTTCAGTTTTAGTATCAAGTTCAAATTGAACAGATTTCCAAAGTTTTCCTGTCATGGAAAGTGGATGACCATGAGTTAAATGCCCACCAGAAGTTAATTTCATTCCCATTATCTTGCCACCAACCGGAACAAGAGCCGAATATAAAGCAAAGTTGGCAGGACTACCTGAAAGAAGCTGAACATTCACATGCCAAAGATCTTTTTTTAATTTAAAAAGTTTAAGGGCTCGTTCAATACAAAGATTCTCAACTTTATCAATTATCTCATTGCCGCCATAATATCTTCGGCCCGGATATCCTTCGGCGTATTTATTTGTTAATTTTGAACCCAAGGCTTTTAAAACATCTAAAGAAACATAGTTCTCTGAAGCAATAAGATTTATAACACTTTTTTGTCTTTTTTCTTCTTCTTTTATTAGCTTCTCGATTTGCTTGTCTTTCATTTGATTAGTAGTTTAGATTGATAATAAATTGATTTTATCACAATTAATAAAAAAGGAGAAAAACACTTATTATTAAATTTTGAAAAAACTTTACGACGGGATATAATAAACTTATGAGAAGTTATCTAAATATAGTTGAAAAAATATTAAAAGAAGGGAAAAAAGTAGAAACAAGAACTGGGATAAAAGCTTATACTATTGCGGGGGCTATATTTGAACATGATATGTCAAAAGGATTTCCTTTATTAACCACCAAAAAAGTTCCATTCCGTTTGGTCGCAAATGAATTAGAATTTTTTATTAATGGAATAACAGATAAAAAATGGCTACAAGATCATAATAATCATATATGGGACGAGTGGGCAAAACCACAACTAGCGAAATATGGACATGACGAAGAATCAAAGAAAAAAATGAGAGAAGAGAGGGACTTGGGTCCAATTTATGGATTTCAGTGGCGACACTTTAATGCTCCGTATGAAAATTATAATACTAATTATGAGGGGAAAGGTATTGACCAACTAAAAAAAATAGTAGAGACGCTTAAAACAAATCCTCGTGATCGTCGAATGATTGTTAGTGCTTGGAATCCACAACAATTTGATGAGATGGCTCTTCCTCCATGCCATTATTCATTTCAAGTAACTGTCATAGAAAATAAATTAAATCTTTTATGGAATCAAAGATCTGTGGACACAATGCTCGGTCTTCCATTTAATATTGCTAGTTATGCCTTATTACTTCATCTGCTTGCCAAAGAATCAGGATTAGAAGAAGGTAAATTGGTTGGATTCTTAGCTGATGTTCATATTTACGAAAATCATTTAGAAGGAGCAAAAGAACAATTAACTCGTGACCCAGAAAAATTTCCACTTCCAAAAATCGAAACAGAAAATTGGAATTCAATTTTTAATTGGCCTGCTGAAAATTCTAAAATTATCAATTACCAAAGTTATGACAAGATTCCTTTTGAAATAGCAATATGATTCTATCTATAATTTCAGCCATCGGGAAAAATAATGAAATCGGCCAAAGTAATGCCCTACTTTGGAATTTGCCAGCAGACATGAAACATTTTAAAGAGACAACTTCGGGCCATACTGTTATTATGGGGCAAAAAACATTTGAATCAATTGGTCGTCCGCTTCCTAATCGAAGAAATATAATCCTGACGAAAGATGAATCCTTTAAACAAGAAAACGTAGAAATTATTTATTCTGTTCCAGAACTTATGGATTTGCTAAAAAAGACAGAAAATAAAGATAATGAATGTTTTATTATTGGGGGAGGCCAAATATATAAATTATTTATTGATATAGCTGATCGTTTATATATTACTCATGTTGATCGATCATTTCCTGACGCTGATACATTTTTCCCAAAAATCGACATGACAAAATGGGAAAAAACTTCTGGTGAAAAATATTCCCAAGATGAAAAAAATAATTACAATCTTGAATTTGCAATATATAATAAAAAATAAAACTCTCAATTGAGAGTTTTATTTTTTATATATTTAATTTTTCTACTAAATCATCTATTTGTCTATACAAATCTTCAAAAGTTCCGTTATTATCAAGAGTGTAATCTGCCATCGAAATACATTTCATTAAATTTTGTTTATTTGGATCATCTGACTTCATTTCAGTCTCTTCCTGCTCAATAAATTTCTCTAAACTAACATTATCACTTTGAGCATTATTACGTATCTGAATTCGATCATATCTTGTCTTTTGCTGAGCATCAACTGCAAATAAATAAAACTTACCCTTCTTTTTAAGTGATTCAATTTCACCAACGGTCCTTAAACTTTCTAAAACACAACTTTTAGGAGAATTTTGAGCCATTTTAAAAAGTTCTTCAGCCACATAACTAGGACCATAATTTTTTCTAAGATCATTAGCTACCAAAACCATATTATCTCTTGTTATTGGAAGTCCCCTTTTTTCTATTTCTTTATTAATAACATCTTCTCGAGCCGAAAAATGAATAACTCCTTTATTCTTTACAAGATAATCCACAATCGTTCCTTTGCCAGCCCCAATTGTTCCAGTTATACCAATAATTATTTTCTCTTTCATATTATTTCATATTGGAGTAAGTCTCCATTTCTGTATTTAATAAAACAAATTCAACCTTTGCTTGTTTAAAAATCTCTTTACTTCGTGCCCCCCCATGATAATCCTTAATTGCGACCACTCTTTCAATCCCGGCATTAATAATACTCTGGGCACATTTATAGCAAGGAGTCATTTTGCAATACAATGTTCCGCCTTCAATGGCAACCCCAACTCGAGCTGCATTATTTATAGCATTTTGCTCAGCATGACTTGTTCGAATACAATGCTTAGAAACAGTTCCATCTTCTTGCGTGACAGTATGCATTTCGTGTCCAATTTCATCACAACTTGGAAGCCCAGCTGGAGCTCCAACATAACCCGTAGCTAAAATTCTTTTATTTTTTGTAATAATACATCCAGCTCGCCCTCTGTCACAAGTACCACGAGTCCCAACCATTTCTGCTAATTGCACAAAATATTCATCCCATGATGGCCTTACAAAATTATTTTTTTCTTCCATAAATATATTTTTTATTTAACTCATCTAATAATAAAAAACCCTAATATCATCGCCACAAAGTTCAAGACAGTGTGCGAGACTGAAATCAAAATTAAATTTTTATATCGATAATACATCCAAGCAAAACCAATCCCGGCAATAAAAGTCATTGGTAGGACAAATTTAAAATTTAAATAAATAACATGCATTAAAGCAAAAACTCCAGCATTTAAAATAATAATAAATATTGGACTACGGAAAACTTGAATAAGCATATTCATTAAAATGCCACGAAAAATAATTTCTTGAATAATACTAATTGGAATAAATAATAATAAAAATTTTAAATTTTTCCACCAACCTAAAAAAGGATCATGAGGAACAAGACTAGCCAACCAAATTAAAAAAAGAACTCCAGATGCAGTGAAAATTGTATGCGGTATTATATCTTTCATGAAATCTCGACTAATACCCATATCGACATAAGTCCATTTGGCATGTTTTATAATGCCAAAAAGAAGTATGGCGACAATAAAAAGAATAATAACCCTGAAGTCTTCGGGGATAATTTTAAAATATAAAAGTAGGGTTGGAATTATATATAAATATAATATTTGAATCCAAACAATTTCTCTTTCTTCTTTTATACTATAATTTTTTTTCATTTCCATAATAAAATTTATTTTTTATTGTAATCTGGATGATTTTCTGGGATTGAATATAAATAGTTTGCATATCTAGATAGTGCAAATAAAACACTTGAAAGTCTATTTAAATATGAAATTGTTTTGGGGTCAATAATTCTCATTCCCTCTTCTGACACAGAAACAACACGTCGTTCAGACTTTCGAGCAAGAGTCCTAGCAAAATCTAAACCTGAACTTATAATACTTCCCCCCGAAATAGTAAAAGAAGTGATGGGTGGTAAAACCTCTCCAATATCATTTATTATTCTTTCAATCTTATTTAATTCTTTTTTATTAATATACATTTTTGACCCTCCGAGCTCTGCTTGAATCACAAAAAGGTTTTGTTGGATATCTTCTATAATCTGACTATACATTATTTTTCTCCCAGCCTTGCTGGAAAATTTCGGAGAAATCAAGATTATTTTATCCATCTCTGAATACACTTTCATGACGCCCAAGTAAGCATTTAATTCATCGATTGAACCTAGCGCTTCAATAACTAAAGCACTTTTTGACACACGATTTTGTTTACAATCAAAAAGAGTTGTCGTTCCTTTGTCGCCAAAACCTGTGTATAAAATATTTTTATCTTTTTTAAGATGATTTAACTTTTTCTTCATATACAAATTATATCATGATTAAAGATTTTAACTATAATAAAAAATATAA
>CAZHIB010000012.1:0-13401 GCA_964532365.1 uncultured Candidatus Saccharibacteria bacterium | reverse complement strand
ATATAAAACTAATCCAAAGACATTACGAGAATTAAAAAATCCATATCCAATGATTGATTTTTCTCGAAGTTTTATTTCCCAAGATAATTTTTTAACGACAATTAATCCACTTCGAGAAAAATTAAATAATATGACAAAAGAATTTGGAAAAGATAATGTTTCTATTTATGTGGAATATCTTAATACTGGGGCAAATATTTCTATTAATCCAAATCTTTATATTTGGCCAGCTAGTTTAACTAAAATGCCTCTGGCTTTAGCTGTCATGAAAAAAGTTGAAGAAGGAGAATGGAAAATGACAAATGAGCTCGTCCTTATGAAAGGTGACGCCAATATGATGTCTGGAGATAAGGATAATCCACTTTCTGAATATCCAATTGGGACTCGTTTTACGATAGAAAAATTAATTGAAGAATTGATAATTAATTCTGACAATACGGCTTATTATATTTTATTAAGAAATTTACATCAAGATGATTTGTCGGAGGTTATTCGTTCACTAGGCATGGAAGCTTTATTTACAAAAGAAGGTAAAATTTCTGCCAAAGAATATTCTCGTATTCTTCGAGTTTTATATTCAGCTAGTTTTTTGGATAGAGAAAACTCACAAAAGATTTTAAGTTTAATGAACGAAGCTAAGTTTAATGAATTTTTATCATCAGGATTAGAAGAAGGAGTAGCTTTTTCTCATAAATATGGAGAAGATGATTTTCTTAA
Source organism: uncultured Candidatus Saccharibacteria bacterium (assembly GCA_964532365.1). Taxonomy (GTDB): domain Bacteria; phylum Patescibacteriota; class Minisyncoccia; order Phycocordibacterales; family UBA9973; genus UBA8515. The sequence goes on along the minus strand of CAZHIB010000012.1, from coordinate 12,684 downwards.
TGCTTATTCAGATTCAGGAATAGTTTATTTAGAAAATAGACCTTATATTATTTCAGTCATGATTCAAGGAGATAAAGACGGTGATTATAAATTAGAAAAAGAGAAAGCCTCTGTATTTATGAATAAACTATCAAAAGAAGTCTATGCATACTTTTTAACAGCTCATAATTAAAATATGAAAAAAAATTATAAAAAAAATAAGATAAGTATTTTTAAAAAGATTATATATCTTTTTATGATATTTTCTTTTTTTCTTTCTAGTACCCCTTATGGTTTATTTGAATATTATTTTTCTATTTTAAGAGATAATAATATTGTTGATCAAATGTGGTTGGCTGAAAATAGCCACAATCTTGTTGATAAAATGTTTATTCAAGAAGCGTCGGCGGCTGAAGTAACAGTTAATTTAGCTACTACCGATACAACTGATGAATTTGGGCCATCTCCGACTGTTGTTTTTACGACTAATCAAGTTGGCTATTCTTTTTTTGTCGATGCTGGTAATGATTTAGTTTATACTAAAACTACTAATGGTGGAACAAATTGGGCAACACCAGTTATTATTGATAGTACCTTAACTGGCTGGACAAATGTTTCAGTTTGGTATGACGCTTGGACACCAGGAGATGAGACTGGGACTAGAATTCATATTGGAGCAGCCGACATATCTACCGGGGATGCTTATTATACTTTTTTAGATACAAATGGTGATAATTTAAAAGGGAATGTTGTTTCTGTTATTCCTCAAACAACCTTTACCGCTGAAGTCAATGCAGCACCGAGTATTACAAAAGGTTCAAATGGTGATCTTTTTTTAACGGCCAATTTTGCGACGACGGCCGGTGGTTATGTTTATAAATCGAGTGATGGTAGTGGTAATACTTGGGCAAACATTACTCCCTCTGGTTGGAGCAATGTTTCAATAGATCAAATACAACTTTTGCCCCTGAAAACGGATAGTGACATAATTGCAATTAAAGCTGAAACGTCTAGTAATTTAATTCGATATCAAATATATGATGAGGTTTTAAATTCTTGGACTGGCTCTTGGACAACCATAGCAAACATGACAGAAAATACAACTGACGATCAGTGGTTTTCGGCAGCTTTAAAAAAATCAACAGGGGATATTTATTTATCTTTTGCTAATCAAACCGCCAATGCTGCAAATGATATCGAATTTTGGACTTTTTCAGATTCAACAAGAGTTTTTACTAAAAAGACTGATGTCAGACAAAATAGTAATCAATTTTTATCTCCAGTTACACTTATTGAAGAAGAGACAGGAAGTATTTATGTTGCTTATGCCGAAGGTCAAACGAATTTTGTGTATAGTGGAATGGGAATAAATTCAATAACTTATATATATTATCAAGTCTCAAATGATGGCGGGGAGACATGGAGTACCAGACAAGGAGAGTTAAATAACAATATTGGAGATGATTATAAATCTTTAAGAGGCAATTTAAATAGTGTTGATAGTGGTCGGCTTTTTGTTGCTTATTATGATGATGATGATAATAATATTTATGGAACGACGATTAATAGTTTATCGACCCCTGTTGAAGCTAATATTGATACGGCTATTATTGATGCAACCGATGAATATGGTCCATCTCCCTCTGGAGTTTTTATAGACGAAGATGTTGGTTATCAGTTCTATGTTAGAACTAATAATATTCTAGACGCAACTGATGAGTTTGGTCCATCGCCAACGGTTGTTTTTACTGATGCAAATACTGGTTATGTATTTTTTATTGACTCACCTTCTCAAGATCTTGTTTATCGAAAAACAATTGATGGTGGTTTGACTTGGGGAGGGTCAATGATTATTGATACTAATATTGCTGGTTGGACAAATGTTTCAGTTTGGTATGACCAGTGGTCGGCCGAACAAACGGGGACAAGAATCCATATTACGGCTTCTGATGATATTTCAGATGATATTTATTATACTTATTTAGATACGAATGGAGATACTTTAAAAGGCAGTATGGTTATGGCTGTCCCTGGGACAACAACTATTACCGAAGCGACTGACGGCCCGCCAACAATTACGAAAGGAACAGGTGGCTATTTATTTATAGCGGCTAATTTTACCAGTACTGCTGGAGGAAAAATTTATAAATCCATTGATGAAGCAGGGGATACTTGGTCGGATATAACACCTTCTTCTTGGAGCTCATCTAATGTTGATCAAATTCAATTATTACCATTAACTAACAATAAAGATATTTTAGCTATAAGAGCTGATACGGCTAATAATGATATTGACTATAGAATATATGATGAAGCTTTAGATACCTGGGCTGAATCTTGGACAACAATTGCTCCCTTGGTGGATAATGGTACCTATGATCAATGGTTTTCAGCAACTTTAAATAAATCAACTAATGATATCTATTTGACTTTTGCCAATAATATTAATAATGCTGCAAATGATATCGAATTCTGGAATTTTTCAGATTCAACCAGAACTTTTACTAAAAGTGCTTCCAATGTAATTAGTGATACTTCAAGCGCTCTTGCTCCTGTGCCATTTTATAAAGAAGATACAGGGACATTGTATGTAGCATATGCTAGAGGAACAATAGCTGCTAGTATGCATGTATATTTTAAAAGCTCAACTAACGGTGGAGCAACTTGGAGTGCTGAGTCTTCGGCTTTAAGTACCACGACTGATGATTTTAAATCTTTAAAGGGAAATATGATGGGGACGGGCAATTTATATATTCTTTGGTATAACGATGATACTAATGTTATTAGGGGAGATCAAATTTTATCTCCAGTTAGTTATGACTTACCAGTTACGGGAGTCCAAAGTGTTGTTTATCGTAAAACCATAAATGGCGGAGGAGAATGGGGGCCGCCTTATACTATTGCCAATATGTTTGGGGCTACTTCTGTTGCAATATGGTATGACAGGTGGACACCAGGAGATATAAATGGAACAAAAATTCATATTGCTTTTTCTGACGATCAGACAGATGATTATTATTATTCAAGTTTAGATACTTCAAATGGAAATATCACACCCCCAATACAAGTATTATTTGGGACTACGATTACAGAACTTTCAGTCGGAGTTCCAAGTATCACAAAAGGTAGAAGTGGTAATTTATTTTTGTCTGGTAATTTTAATACTGTCGCCGGAGGAAGAGTTGCTAAATCGACAGACGGAGGAGTTTCTTGGACAGATAATATAACTCCATTGTCTTGGAGTTCTACGGCCGCTGATCAAATTCAATTAACGCCTCTTATTGAGGATAATGATATTTTGGCCATTAGAGCCGATACAACCAATAATGATATTGATTATAGAATATATGATGAAGTTTTAGATACTTGGGCTGAATCCTGGACAACAATTGCTCCCTTGGTGGACAATAGTACCTATGATCAATGGTTCTCAGCGTCGATAAAAAAATCGACTAGCGATGTTTATCTTAGTTTTGCCAATTATACTAATAATGTTGCTAATGATATCGAATTTTGGACTTTTTCAGACAGTGGCAGAAATTGGACAAAAAAGACAGACGTTTATACGAATACGGCCAATGCTATTATGCCGACAACTTTAATTGATGAAGGAAATGGAGATATTTATGTAGCTTATTTAAGGGGGATACTTGGTAGTGCGATGAATGTTTATTATAAAAAATCAACAGACGGAGGGACAACGTGGAGTATTGAATCAGAAACATTGAGCCCCGGTATTGTTGATGATGTTATGGCTTTACGAGGTAATTTTCTAAGTGATAAAAGATTGTATGTTTTTTGGTATAATGATGATTTAAATGATATATATGGTAATACTGTTGCAAAAATTTCTGCTTCTTTAGGCCCTAGTACAATCGGGCAAATGGCGTATAGATTTTTTGAGAATATTAATTCTTTAGATGTTGGGTCGCCCCTGGGTCTTTTAAATACAGCTACTACGCTTTTCAGTAGTCATCAAACAGAATTTAGATTAAGATTGATATTGTCTGTCTTAGATCAAGCTCTATCTTTGGCTGGGCAAAATTTTAAACTCCAATTTTCTATTAAATCAGGAGATTGTGACCCTGAGTTTTCTGGTGAAAATTACGAAGATGTAACAACTACTTCAGAAATTGCTTATTATGATAATCCCTCGGTTGATAATAATGTAAGCTTAGTCGATAATATAGAAGATCCAGACGGAGAAGTTAATTCTATCGTTAGTCAGACTTATGTTGAAGGAAATAATTTTACCAATTCAACTGCGGCAATTCCTATTGGCGATGGAGGAAAATGGGATTTTTCTTTGAACTATCGAGGGGTTGGAAGTGAGCAAGCTTATTGTTTTCGAGTCGTAAAAGAAAATGGAGATTTACTTAATAGTTATTCAGAAAGAATGCCAGAAATTATTACGGCTCAATATAGAAGTCGTGGGGGTGGGGGTGTATATCATATTGAAGAAGTAGAGATTCCCGATGGAGAAGTTGGAGGAGGGGGGCAAGGCGGAGGAACAGAAATTACTTTACCAGAGTGTAGTGATGGCATTGATAATGATTCGGATGGCTTGAAAGATGAAATACAGCCGGAATGTCATTTAGATGGAAATATTGAGAGGGAGTATGTTCCAAGTCATAATTCTGAAATTATTCCACCAATATCTAATGATGGTGGTGGGTCTGGGGATACCGGAGGTGATTTAGGCTATCTTTTCCAGAGAAGGATTTTCAATATATCTTTAAGAGATTTTGGTCATGTTTTATTAGCCATGGCTTTTAGAGTATTTTAATATGAAAAAAAGAAATTTATTTAAAATAATTATCATATTTTTATCTATTGTTATTATTTTTTTAATTGGATATTTTTATTTTAAAATAAATAAATTTAAAAATCAGGCCGAAATAGATAATATAAAAGAAATAAAACAATTAATTTCAAAAATTAATCAGATATATTTATCTCCCGAGGACGAAGTCCCAACTATTGCGACTGTTACAGATCCGGAGATTCTGAAAGAAAAATTATTTTTTACTTTAGCCCAAAAAGGGGATAAAGTCTTTATTTATAGTCATTTTGGAAAAGCTGTTTTATATAGACCAAGCATCGATAAAATAATAGAAATTGTCTCTATTAAGACCAGCGTAGATGATAATAAATTAGACTAAAAATATAATTTTTTTATTAATATCTTTTATTTATAAGCCTTAAAAAGCTTTCTTTTTAAGCATTTTTTTGCTATAATATACATATAAATATTTTTTTAAGTTTAATATAAAACATAATTTCATGGTTAAAAAAGAAGAAAAAAAAGTTAAGTATGGAGCAGATCAGATATCGGTTTTGGAGGGCTTAGAGCCGGTTAGACGTCGTCCTGGTATGTATATTGGCTCGACTGGAGTTGATGGCCTGCACCATCTGATTTGGGAGATTTTTGATAATTCTCGAGATGAAGCGATGGGTGGATATTGTGACCATATTGAAGTAACCTTACTTCCAGATAATTCGGTTCGAGTTGTTGATAATGGCCGAGGCATTCCAATTGGAATTCATTCTAAAACAAAAGTTTCAGCTCTTGAGACGGTCATGACGACACTCCACGCAGGAGGAAAATTTGGTGGAGATGATAGTGGATATAAGGTCTCAGGTGGACTCCATGGCGTTGGAGCTTCGGTTGTTAATGCTCTTTCTATTTATACAAAAGCTGAAGTTCATACTGAAGGTGGAAAATATATTCAAGAATATAGTCAAGGGAAAAGAAAAGCCGCGGTTAAAAAAGTTTCCTCATCAAAGTATCATGGAACAATTATTTCTTTTAAGCCTGATGTTGAAATTTTTAAAGATGTTAAATTTGATATGGAGACGGTTGTCAATCATTTACGTCAGCAAGCTTATTTGGTGAAAGGATTACGAATTGATATATTGGACGCTCGCAATTGGAACCCTTTAACTGATGGTAAGGGCAAAAATACCGATGGCTTTTTTTGGTTTCGAGAGTTAGAGCTTGAAATTCCATCAACCACATTTTATTTTGAGGGCGGACTTGTTTCTTTGGTAAAATATTATAATAAAGATGATAAGCCTATTCATCCAAGTGTTTTTTATGTTGAAAAAGAATTAGACAAGGTTGGAGTGGAAGTTGCTCTTCAGTATGTTGATGATATGAATTTTGATGTTATTCCTTTCGCTAATAATATTTATACTGGGGAGGGAGGTACTCATGTGACCGGTTTTAAAACTGCCTTAACTCGAATTTTAAATACTTATGGTAAGAAAAATAATTTAATTAAAGAAGCCGATGGTGGTTTTACTGGCGATGATGTTCTTGAGGGTTTGACGGTGGCAATTTCAGTCAAATTACAAGAAATTCAATTTGAAGGACAAACTAAAGCTAAGCTTGGTTCTACAGAAGCCCAAGGGGCTGTAGCAACCGTTTTTGGTGATGCCTTCAACTCTTTTCTTGAAGAGAACCCAGATGAAGCTAAATCAATAATAAATAAATCACTTCTTGCTCTTCGAGCTCGCAAGGCCGCTAAGGCTGCTAAAGATTCAGTTTTGCGAAAAGGAGCTCTTGAGGGGATGACCTTACCTGGAAAATTGGCGGATTGTCAGGTTCGGGATTCAGCCTCGGCGGAACTCTTTATTGTGGAGGGGGATTCGGCGGGTGGTACGGCAAAAATGGGCCGAGACAGAAAAACTCAAGCCATTTTGCCTCTTCGAGGAAAAATTTTAAATGTTGAACGGGCTCGTCTTGATCGAATGCTTAGTAGTGAACAAATAAAAAATTTAGTTATTGCTATGGGAACTTCGATTGGAGATACTTTTGATATTGAAAAAATGCGTTATCATAAAATAATTATTGCCACCGATGCCGATGTTGACGGAGCTCATATTCGAACTCTAATTTTAACTTTGATGTACCGATATTTCCGAGCCGTTCTTGATGCAGGCTATGTTTACATTGCTCAACCACCTCTATTTAAAATAAAAAAAGGCAAAGAAATTTTTTATGCATATTCTGATGAAGAACGAGATAAAATTTTAGGGAAAGATGCAGATTCATTGGCCGAATTATTGGCTGAATCAGCTAACGAAGAAGATGCGATCCGACCTGAGGAAGAACCAGAGTCAGAGACTGATATAAAATCTGAAAAGAAAAATACTAAGGTTCATATTCAGCGCTATAAAGGTCTAGGAGAAATGAATGCTGAAGAACTTTGGGAAACAACAATGGATCCAGAAAAGAGAGTTTTGAAACAAGTTAAAGTAGGGGATATTGAGAATGCTAATAAAACTTTTGAAATGTTGATGGGCTCAGAAGTTCCACCTCGCAAAACCTTTATTCAATCAAACGCTAAAATGGCCAATCTTGATATTTAAAATAGAGGCCATAGTTAAAAACACTGTTAGCAGTTTTACACACCTGTCTAAAACTGCTAACAATATTTATAATAATAATTTAATCAGACTTTTTTATATTAGTTTAGGGTTCTTTCAGAGATTTCTTTTTTAAGTCTCTCTAAGAAATTTTCAATTTTGGTTCCTTCTAGTTTTTCCGTTCGTCCTTCGACGGTTATTACATCAGATTCTTTTTCTTTATCACCGATGACTATTAAATATGGAACTTTTTGCATTTTGGCATTTCTAATTCTTTTGCCAAGGGATTCATTTGAATCATCTAATTCGACTCTGAGATTGTTTTTTTTGAGAGATTTAAAAATTTCATTCGCATATTCTTTTTGATTTTCAGAAATTGGCAAAACCGTAACTTGAACAGGGGAAAGCCAGAGAGGTAAAATTCCAGCAGTATGTTCTATTAAAATAGACATGAATCTTTCAATAGACCCCATGATGGCAGCGTGAATCATAACAATACGTTCTTTTGAGCCTTGTTCATTGATACAAGTTAAATCAAATCTTTCAGGCATATTCATATCTAATTGTATCGTTGCCACTTGCCACTCTCTGCCGATGGCATCATGAGCCATAAAATCAAGCTTAGGACCATAAAAAGCGGCTTCTCCAATACCTTCATAAGTAGGAACTTTTTTATTTTCGGCAATCTCAGTTAATATTTTTTCGGCAAAAGCCCATAGATCTTTGTCACCCAGATATTTTTCTGGATTATTGGGGTCATGTTTTGATATTCGAACTTTTAATTCAAAACCAAATTTTTTATAAAAAATTTCTACAATATCCCATATTTTTAGGAATTCTTCTTTTGTGTCTTTCATTCGACAAAAAACATGAGCATCATCTTGGGCGAAAGCTCTAACTCGTGATAAACCAGAGAGTTCACCTGATTGTTCGTCGCGATAGCAAGTTGTTGTATTTGCGTATCGTTGAGGTAATTCTTTATAGCTCCACATTTTACGTGAGTATATTTGAGTATGGTGAGGGCAATTCATTGGCTTCATGGCAAATTCATGACCTTCTCTGGTAGTTATTCTAAATAAATCATCTTTATATTTTTCCCAGTGTCCACTTTTTTCATAAAGCTCTTTTTTTGTGATATGAGGAATTTCTACTTTTTCATAACCTTTTTCTTTTCTTAATTCCCAAACATAATTATCTAATAGATTTCTAACCAAAGTGCCCCTAGGTGTCCAAAGCGGTAAACCAGGGCCCACCAGGTCAGAGAAAGTAAATAAATCCAAATCTAGTCCTAATTTTTTGTGGTCACGTTTCTTAGCCTCCTCTCTTTGTATTAGATAGGCATCGAGGTCTTCTTTTGTTTCGAATGAGAGTCCATAGATACGTGTTAACATTTTATTTAATTCATTTCCTCGCCAATAGGCTCCAGCTACTCGATCGAGGTTAAATGAATCAAATGGAATTTCTTTTGATGGATTTTCAACGTGCCCTCCACGACAAAGGTCAGTAAAATTACCACAAGTATAAAGAGTAATCTTTTCTCCCCGCGCAACAATTTCATCTATTAATTCTAATTTATAAATATTATCAGCAAAATATTCTCTAGCTTCATTCTCTGATATTTCCTTATGGGTAAATTCTTTCCATTCAGATAAATTTTTTTTCATTGTTTTTTCAATTTTTTTCAGATCTTCATCGTTTATTTTATTTAAGCCAAAATCAATATCATAATAAAAACCATTATCAACAGCTGGTCCAAGTGTTAATTTGGCTTCTTTATAATGTTCTTGTGATGCTTGAGCCAATAGATGAGCCAAGGTATGACGGATATGAGCTAAATGTTCATTATTTTCCATCCTATTAGAAATTATATTATTCGTACATATAATTTTATTTATATATAAAAATAAATAATTGTTTGTTAATGATTTATTAATGTTTCGTTAATTTCTAACGAGACAAGTATATTTCAAGTTGATAAATTAAAATCGCCCCGACAAAAAATGAAAAATTCATTTTTTGTCGGGGCGATTCTATGTCGCGGTTCCACCCAACTTTGTTCTTTTTATGTATTTTGTAGATTAGCAATTGTTCCACTCTCATGGAATTATGGTTGGTAGCCATAACAATCTCTACTTGGATAATAATACAACTAATGATATCAAAATACAAGTATTTGCATTTTTATGAAAAATAGCTATACTATTCATATGGTAATACGAATGCGACATACACGTTCTCATACGGGGAATAGACGATCACATCATGCGCTTAAGGCGGTGATTTTTACTACATGTACAAACTGTAAAGAAAAGAAGGAAACTCACATTGTTTGTAAGCATTGTGGTTTCTATCGAGGACGTCAGGTTCTTGATGTGGTTAAAAAAGTAGAAAAGAAGCAGGCTAAAAAGAAAAATTAGGTTATAGTTTCTAGTGGCTAGGTCTTATTTTAATTCTGGCCTGGTTACTAGAAACTAGAACCTAGAACCTAATTTATTTATTATGGCAAACAGGCACCTTTCACGTTCAATTGTTCTTCAGACACTCTTTGAGTGGGATTTTGCTGTCTCGACAAATAAGACTGATGAGATGCTTACGAGGAACATAGAAGAATTTGGTCCTGGGCTTGATGACGGGAAATTTATGTCCGAGCTTTTTCTTGGTATTGTAAAAAAGAAGGCTATTATTGATGAAATTATTGAAAAAGCCGCGCCAGATTGGCCAATCGATAAAATCTCAATTATTGATCGAAATATTTTAAGAGTTGGATTGTATGAATTGCTATTTGGTGATCGCGAACAAGTTCCACCAAAAGTTGCGATTAATGAGGCCATAGAGCTGGCTAAAAGCTTCGGAGGAGAAAATTCTGGTAAGTTTATCAATGGAGTTTTAGGTGGAGTCTATAAAGAAATTGGTGAACCTGGAAAAGACGAAGTAAGTAAAAAGAAAAATAAAAATTTTGAAACTGACCCAGCTAAATTTCCAATTGAGAAAAAAGCTGGAGCAGTTGTTTATGCTCAAAATGAAGGACAGATATATTTTGCTTTTGTTCATGATGTCTTTGGTTACTGGACTTTATCTAAAGGAAGCATCGAAGAAGGAGAAAATGAAGAAGAAGGAGCGATTAGGGAGATAAAAGAAGAGATGGGCTTAAATATTAAAATAAAAGAATTATTGGGGCGCAATGAATATATTGCCAATCATCCAGAAAAAGGTAAAATTCGAAAACAAGTTGTTTTCTTTTTAGCTGAATCAAAATATACAGATATTATTCTTGAAAAAGGAACAGGTGGACTTGATGATGCTAGATGGTTTCCAATTAATGAGATTGCGAGTTTGAAAATATATGATAATATGATTTCACTTTTAACAAAGGCAATAGAAATATTAACAAAGAATTAGTTTCTAGTGATTAGGCTCTAGTGATTAGTGAATACTAGAACCCGACCACTATAAACTATAAACTAATTTATGATTGATTTTTCAGGATTTGAACAAAAAACAAAAATAGTTTTTAATAATAAAAAACTTCTTGAGCAGGCTTTTATTCATCGGTCATATATCAACGAAAACACCAAGTCTAATTTGTGTCATAATGAGCGTTTAGAATTTTTGGGAGATGCAGTACTTGAGCTTGTGGTGACTGATTATTTATATAAAAAATATCCAGATCAAGATGAAGGAAGTTTGACGGCTTATCGTTCTGCCCTTGTTAATGCTGTTATTATTGGAGAGATTGCTCTAGAGCTTGGGATGAATGAATATTTACTTTTATCAAAAGGGGAAGCCAAAGATATAGGGAAAGCTCGAGGTTATATTTTAGCAAATACTTATGAAGCTTATGTTGGAGCAGTGTATCTTGATCGAGGATATGAAGTAACGCGTGATTTCATAACCAAAACTTTACTTATTAAGATTGAAACAATTATCGAAAAAAAATTATGGCGTGATTCAAAAAGTTTAGTTCAAGAGAAATCACAAGAATTTTTGAATGTGACTCCTTCCTATAAAGTTCTTCATGAATCAGGACCCGATCATGATAAACATTTTACAATTGGAATTTTCTTCGGTCTTGATTTAATTGCAGAAGGAAAGGGAAAGTCAAAACAAGAAGCTGAGCAAGCAGCGGCCCACAAAGCATTAGAAATTAAAGATTGGTTAGAATAAAATGACGCTTAAATCTATTGAATTAACTGGTTTTAAATCATTTGGCAAAAAAAGTATTGTTGGTTTTACAACTCCCATTACAGGAGTTGTTGGACCTAATGGTTCAGGTAAATCAAATATTGTTGAGGCGATTCGCTTTGTTCTTGGAGAACAATCAATGAAATCTTTGCGAGGAAAAGGTGGAGTTGATCTTATTTTTAAAGGATCAAAAGGAATTTCTTCTTCCTCGCGAGCCCAAGTGCTCATAACCTTTGATAATGCGGATAAGATTTTTTCGTTTACAAATAGTGGGCTTGGTGTTTCGCTTGATTATGATGAAATTGTAATCGGACGAGAGGTTTTTGCTGATGGTTCAAATAAATATTCTATTAATCACACAGAAGTAAGACTGAAAGATGTGGTAGACTTGCTCGCCTCTGTAAATATTGGAAGTTCTGGTCATCATATAATTTCACAAGGCGAAGCCGATCGAGTTTTGAATGCTTCTAATAAAGAAAGAAGAGGAATGATTGAAGATGCCCTTGGTTTAAAGGTTTATCAATTTCGAATAAAAGAATCAGAGAGAAAATTAGAAAAAACTTTAATAAATATAAAAGAAGTTGGAGCTCTTCGTCGTGAAATTGCTCCTCATTTAGCTTTCCTAAAAAAACAAGTTCAGATTGTAGAGAAAGCCCGCGAAATGCGCGAAGAATTGAAAGATTTATATAAAGTGTATCTTTCGAGAGAGGGGACATATATAAAAAATGAAGAAATTCGTTTAATTAATCTACGTAAAAATCTTGAAGAAAAAAGTTTTGCTCTTAATGCAAAGATTGATGTTTTACAAAAACAGAATAGCCAAAATCAGATTGAGAATATATATGGAAATGAAATAAGAGAAAAAGAAAATCAAATTTCAAAAATTCGTGAAAACAAAAATGAATTAGTTAGAAAATTAGGCCGGATTGAAGGTATTATTGAAGGCATAGAATATCAATTTTCTAAGGTTATTGAAGTAAAAAATAAAACAATTAATGAAGAAGAGATGAGATTGTTTATAGATGATTTATCGACCAAAATTGATGAGGCTATTTTAATTGAAGATCTACCGGCGGTCATTGAGATTCTTAAAAAAATTAAGTTAAACTTAAAAAATTTTTTTGATAAGAAAGAAGAGAATTTAGATAAACC
>CAZHIB010000011.1:0-13582 GCA_964532365.1 uncultured Candidatus Saccharibacteria bacterium | reverse complement strand
TTGTTTATTAAAATAAGAGGTTTTGGAATTGTTTCAGTTAAAGGTTTTAATCTCTCACCAGCTCCAGCACATAAAATTATTGCTTTCATAGATAAAATTATAACACAATAGCCTATTCCCGAAGAAATAGGCTATTAAAATTTTATTAAGCCATTTAAAATGGCTGGTTCATTCAGAGAGCCTGATCTTTCTCCGTTTAAATAATGGGTGATCAGTCGAATGCTCCCTTCATGAATAAACCCTTTAGCAAATAAACTAATGATTTCTTTTAGGCTCAAAATAATAATTTTTGAAACCTCTTTCGGATCATTAGTCTTTAGCTTAGGTACATAGTTCAATTTCATAACAAACAGGTGATTATCATTTGTAAAACCGTTTGGCCTTAATTTTTGATAACAACCAAATCGTTCAAAAGAATTTTTCTCTAAATCAAGATCGACTTCTTCCTTAAGCTCTCTTAAAATAGATCGACAGGGCACTTCTCCTTCCTCAATTCCCCCTCCGGGAAGTCCTATTCTTCTAATACCATCGCCACGACCTCTGTCGTCGTAATCTTGGACAAGAAGATACTTCTGGTCAAAAATATTATGATAATTATTGATCAAAATAATTGCCTGAACCCCATTTTTCACTATGGAGTTCGATAAAATTTTTACCGTTTCCATAGTTTTTGGGTTTTATTTTCCTTAAAACTATCACATGAAAACAATTTAGTCAAATAAAAAACCTTTCTTAAAAGGTTTTTTATTTTAACATGTTATATTTTATATTTTCTAATCACTAGGACCTCGCCACTAATCCTCTTATTTCTTAAAAGGTACACCAATAAGTTCAAAAAATTCTGTTGCCTCAGCTTTTGTTTTGGCGGTTGTAACAATCGTGACTGCTAGACCAAAAACATCTTTTAATTCTTCATCGCCTGTCTCAGGGAAAATTGTATGTTCTTTAATACTCATTGTCAGATTACCAATATTATCAACAATTTTTCGGTCAACACCACGAAAATCTTTGGTTCGAGGAATAGCCACATTGATTAGTTTATCTAAAAATCCATACATCCGAGCCCCTCGAAGTGTAACCATTACTCCAACTGGATCTCCAAGACGAATCTTGAAAGAAGCAATTGATTTTTTGGCACTTTTTGTCGCTGGACGCTGCCCGGTAATTTTGGATAATCTTTCAAGCACAAGTTTATTGTGGTCTTTATTTCTCTTCAACCCTGATCCTGTGCCACTTGCAACCACAACCTTAACCAAACGTGGTGAAGCCATTACATTTTTGTAACCGTATTTACTCTTTAGAACACTAAAAGCTTTTTTTTCTTTTTGTTTAATTGTTTCCATAAAAATTAATCATTTTTCTTAACGTTTGATACATGAATAGGCATTGCTATTTCTAAAATCTGACTTATATCGCCTTTCTTTTTTGCCTTATGAGCTTTCTTTCTCATATTAACCCCTTCAACAACAACCTTAAGTTCAGATGGTATTGCTTTTAAAACTTTACCCTTTTTGCCCTTATTGGCCCCTGCGATAACTATTACATTGTCTCCTTTTTTAATCTTCATAATATTAAATGACTTCTTGCGCTAATGAAATAATTTTTTGGTACCCTCTTTCTGCCAACTCTCTTGGAATAGGACCAAAAACGCGACCTCCTTTTGGATCTTGTTTGTCTTTTTCAAGAATTACAACTGCATTATCATCAAAACGAATATATGAGCCATCTTTTCGGCGATATGCTTTAACTGTTCGAACAACAACAGCCTGACAAACATCTTTCTTTTTAATTCCTTTTCTTGGCTCAGCAACTTTGACAGACAAAATAAGCTTGTCCCCAATCGAGGCATAACGACGCTTTGAAGAACCGAGAATTTTAAAGACCTTTCCGATCTTTCCTCCGGCATTATCTGTGATATTTACAATTGTTCCATCTTGAATCATATATTTAAGTAGTAAGAGAGAAGTAGAATGTAGTATGTAGAAAAGATTATATTTCCTTGCTATTTACTACTTGCTACTTGCTACTTACTTAATTACTTTGAAATGTTTATCTTTTGATATTGGTTTTGTTTCTTCTATTTCAACATTATCCCCAATTTTTTTAATATTCTCTTCGTCGTGTGCTTTATATTTCTTTGTTTTCTTTATTCTCTTACCATACTTAGGATGTTCAACAAAACGAGAAACTTTAACCACAACAGTTTTATCCATTTTATCAGAGACAACTACTCCTTTTAAAACTTTATTTGATTTTTTAATTTTTGTTTCCATAATTTTATCTTGCCACGATTCGTGTTTTAACTGGTAATTTTGTTCCAGCTTTTCGAAGAGCCTCCTTGGCTGTTGCTTCTGGCACTCCATCAACTTCAAATATTATACGTCCAGGACGAATATCTAAACAATAACCTTGTGGATCACCCTTTCCCTTTCCCATTCCTACTTCTGCCGGTTTGGCCGTAAAAGGTCTATCTGGAAAAATTCTTATCCACATACGTCCAGTTTTACCAAGAGTTCGAGAAGTGACCTTACGAGCTGATTCAATTTGATTTGAACGAATACGTCCACCAGAAGTTGCCTTGAGTCCAAATGAACCAAAGGCTACAACAATTCCACGAGTATCAGGAGTAACCTTAGTCATATCCGTACGACCTGTTTGCCATTTTCTAAATTTTACTTTCTTTGGTGTTAACATATAAATTAATTTATTTTATCATTCTTATTTGAAGCAGATCCTGATCCTTGAGAAAATACCTCTCCGCGATAAATCCAGACCTTTATTCCAATATCACCATAACTCATATGGGCTTTTTCTCGGGCAAAATCAACATCAGCTCTAAAAGTTTGAAGTGGAATTGAGCCCCTTTTAATTTGTTCGCTTCGAGCAATTTCGGCTCCTCCTAAACGGCCACCCAAATAAATACGAGCTCCTTTGACGCCACGAGCTGACATTATTTTTTCGATTGATTGTTTTATGACCCGTCGATATGGGAGTCTCTTCTCTAGTCCTTCAGCAATCGAGCAAGCGACAACAGCAGCATCGGCATCTGGATTTGTAACTTCTATAATATCAAATTTAAAATCTTCAGGGATAGCAATATTTTTCTTATTAAGAGCCTTAACCATTTCGGCCTTTAATTTTGTGACTCCTTCTCCAGAACGACCAATAATCATTCCAGGTCGAGAAGTGTAAACCATTATTCTCGTAGCCTTAACACTGCGTTCAATTTCTACTCGTGAAATATAAAAACCACGAAGTTTTCTCATCAAAAATTCACGGATAATAACATCACTTTGCAATAAAGTTTTATATTTTTTATCAGCAAACCAGCGTGATTTCCAATCTCGAAGGGTGACTAGTCTATGTGCATATGGGTGAACTACTTTTGACATAAATAAATTAGGTTCTAGTTTTTAGGTTCTAGTTTCTTGGTTAATTTCGACTCCACTACTTTTTTTACTTCCTCTTTTTCTTCTTTTTTTACTGTTTTTGATTTTTTCTCTTGACTCGCCGTAGCTTTAACGGAGGAAGCAACTGTCTTCTCAGAAAGAGTAAGCATGATATGACTTGTGCGCTTATTAATTCGAGAAGCACTTCCACGAGCACGTGGCATTGAGCGCTTTAAAACTATTCCCTTATTGACGGTCACATTCTCAACAAAAAGATTCTCGACTGAAGCCCCGGCTTGTTTAGCATTGGCAATTGCTGAAGTAAGTAATTTCTCAATAGGACCAGAGGCTCTTTTCGGTAATGTATTTAGTATTAAAAGTGCCTCAGCAACCCTTTTGCTTTTGATGAGTTCCGCTACAAGGCAAACCTTGCGGGGGGACTGTCTGTAATTTTTTAAAAATGCTTTCATTGTTTATAATTTAAACTATTTTTATTTCTTTGTTATTTTTTCTTTGATTCAGTAGCAGCTTTAGCTGATTTTGATGCGGCAATTTCGGCTTCTTTCTTTTTCATTTCTAATTCCTTCTGCATCTTACCTCCATGTCTGACAAATTTACGTGTCGGTGAGAATTCTCCTAATCGATGTCCTACCATATCCTCACTAACCAATACTTCCACATGAGTCTTTCCATTATGTACTCCAAACACAAATCCAACCATTTCTGGTGAAATCTGACATGCTCGAGACCAGGTCTTGATCATACCTGTTTCAAGTGGTTTTTTTCCAGCAATCTTTGAAAGTAATCTTTCGTCGACATATGGACCTTTTTTAAGTGATCGTGTCATACAATATAAATAAGCTCTATTGAGCTCGTGGACTTATACTATCAAATCTAAAAATAAAGTCAAATATATAAGAGTAGGGGTTAAGATCTTTATAAAATAAGAAGTATTTTCGGTAAAAAAATAATTAAACCAACAATTCCTGCCACTAAAACTGACATCAGAACTGCTCCGGCTGCCACGTCTTTTGTATCACGAGCATATGGGTGAAAACTTGCGCAGGTTAAATCTATATCAATTTCAAAAGCTGTATTTAAAGCTTCAGTAATAATTACTAAGCCAATCACAAAAACAATCATAACCCATTCAATATTATTTATTCGAAGAACAAAACCCAGATAAATAGCTAGTACGGCAAAAAATACATGAACCCAAGAATTATGAGTTGTTCGTAAAAAAATTTTTAAACCCCTCCAAGCATTTGAAACACTTTTTAACCGAGCAACAATTGAAAACCTTTTCTTTTCTGACATTTTTTCCATCTGATTATTATACAACAAAAAACTCCCTGTGGGGAGTTTTTTGTTGATAGAGAATTACTTTTTATTTTATTAGTTACTTACTTTTTGTTTTACCAACACGTCGGCGGGAGACAATCCACATATTTGAATATTTCTTTGGTGTTCTTGTCTTCTGACCTTTACCCGTAGGCTTACCCCACATACTCTTAGCTCGGCGCAATCCTCGCCCTTGGCGTCCTTCACCTCCACCATGTGGATGATCAACTGGATTCATGGCTGTGCCACGAACCGTTGGACGAATTCCTTTCCAACGACTTCTTCCGGCTTTACCAAAATTCTGTAATTTATATTCTGAATTTGAAACTTCTCCGATTGAGGCATAACATTTATCTTGAATCTTTCGAACCTCAGTTGATGGCATTTTTATATTAGTATAACCAGAATCATTCGCCACAACTTGTCCATAGGTCCCAGCAGATCGAACCAACTTGGCTCCGTTACCAGGCTTAATTTCAATGTTATAAATGAACGTTCCAACTGGAATTAATCGAAGTGGTAAGCGATTTCCAACAACAAGAGGGGCTTTTTCTCCAACAATAAAAGTGTCTCCGACTTTCATTGTTTTTGGAACAACGACATACCGCTTTTCTCCATCAGCATACGAAACAAGACTAATGAAAGCATTACGATTTGGATCATATTCTATTGAAATTATTTTAGCCTTGATATCATGCTTGTTATACATAAAATCAATCTCACGATATGAGCGCTTATGTCCACCGCCTTTATGTCTGGTAGTTATTCGTCCTTGATTATTTCTTCCAACAGCTCTTTTAAAACCTTTGGTTAAAGATTTTTCAGGCTTACTTTTTGTCAAAACATTACGGTAAGTAACAGTGGTCTGATGTCGTTTTGATGGACTTGTAGGTTTATATTTTTTCATATAATTATGTAAATATTATCTTATCTCCTTTTTTCAAGTGGACGACCGCTTTTTTACCTCCTTGTTTAATACTCAATATCCCTCGGCGAGTTACTGGCTTTTTGGCAATTTGAGTAATTGAAATACGAACAGGGTTTACTCCATACACAGAATTAATTGCCTTCTTTAGTTCATTCTTATTTGCATTTAAAGCAACGTTGAAAGTATAAACTCCACGCTCTGCATCAATAGCTGATTTTTCAGTTATTCTTGGTCCTTTAATCATTGGGTGGGTCTTTTCTTTCCCCTTTTTTTCTTCTTCAGTTTTTTTAATTTTATCTGTTTTCATGAATTTATTATTCGTAATTATTAATTATTAATTACTAATTACTTTCCCATCTTACCACCCAAAAATGCAATACTTTCTTTAGGTTGTGAAATAATAATATATCTATAAGTAAGGAGATCAACAGGATTTATGTTTCTAACTTCATCAATCTCTACTGTTTTGATATTGGCAAAACTCTTTTTTAGATTATCTGTTTTAGCTGGAGTTGTAATGTATACATTCACCTTTTTCCCTCCCATAATCTTTTCAAAACCAGAAACAGTACTCAAATCTTTTATGATTGAAACTGCATCTTTTGTCTTAATATTTTTCAAGGACATTTCATCCACAAAAAGAATTTGGCCCTTTCTAAATTTTTCAGAGAGAACTGTAAAGAGAGCCTTTGCCTTCATTTTTTTGTTTATTTTTTGTTCATAACTCTTTTCACTACGAGGACCATGAGTGATTCCTCCACCTTTCCAAATTGGTGAACGACTTGATCCATGTCGAGCTCTTCCTGTTCCTTTTTGTCTCCAAGGTTTTCTCCCTCCTCCACGGACATCTGATCGATCTTTTGTGTGAGCCACAGGAGTTCTTGCATTGGCCTGCATGGCTGTCACGACCTGATGAACCAAATCACCATTCCATGTCAATCCGAAAATTGTCTCTGGAAGGGAAAGTTTACCGACTGATTTACCTTTTTGGTTATAGACTTCAGTTTCTATGGCTTTAGAAATTTCAGGAGTTGAAACCTTGTCGGAATTTTTTATATTTTTTTGTTTTATTTCTTTTTTCATATAATTAGCCGACAATTTCAACGAGCGTTCCACGGCGTCCAGGAATCGCACCCTTAATGAGTAATTGATTGTTTTCTTTATCGACACCAATAATCTCTAAGTTCTTAACAGTAATTCGATCACCACCCATTCGGCCGGCCATTCTCATTCCTTTTGGAACTTTATTTCGAAGCCCACCACCGATTGACCCAGGTTCACGTTCTGAGTGTTTTTGACCGTGAGTTCTTGGCCCACCACTAAAACCATGGCGCTTGATCACTCCTTGAAATCCCTTACTTTTTGAGATTCCAGAAACAATCACCATATCACCGACATTAAAAACTCCGACGGTTATTTTATCACCTTCTTTTATCTCTTCAATATCTCTAAATTCTCGAAGATGCTTATAGGCAACTTCTTTCTCATTTTCTCCGATTCCGGCCACATGTCCTAAGTGAGCTTTGTTGGCCCGACTTACTTTTTGTTCTTCGTAAGCAACCTGAACGGCAGTATAGCCATCAATGTCAGGACTTTTAACTTGCGTCACAATAAGCGGACCCGCAGAAATTACTGTGGCAGGAATGACAGTGCCATCATCTTGAAAGCACTGCATCATATGCTGTTTTTTCCCAAGAATAAATTTCATATAATTACATCATTTTCACATCAATATCAACTCCTGATGGAAGTGATAGATTAGTGAGAGCCTCAATAGTTTTTGGATTTGGATTCAAGATATCAATAACTCGCTTATGAATTCTTATCTCAAACTGTTCTCGGGCATTTTTAAATACAAACGACGACCGATTGACTGTATATTTTTTTATTTCAGTTGGGAGAGGGATAGGTCCAACAATTTTTGCGTCGTAACGCAAAGCTGTATCAATAATCTGCTTCACAGAAGCATCAAGAATTTTATTCTCATAAGCTCTGACTCTTATGCGAAGCTGGACAACGACATCCTCTTTCCCCTTTTTTACTTTTAAAGCTTTCTTTGTTGTCATAGAGGGTTAGGTTCTAGGTTCTAGGATCTAGGTTCTAGTCAAAAATTAGAACCTAATCACTAGCTACTAACAACTTATTATTTAATGATCTTTGTTACAACTCCTGCTCCGACTGTTTTACCACCCTCACGGATAGCAAAGTGCATTTGTTCTTCAAGAGCAACTGGGGTGACAAGTTTAACGGTAAGTTTAACTGTATCTCCTGGCATAACCATTTCTACACCTTCTGGTAAAGCTGATTCTCCGGTTACGTCTGTCGTTCTAATATAAAACTGAGGTTTATACCCACTAAAGAATGGAGTATGACGTCCACCTTCTTCCTTTTTTAAAATATAAACTTCACAAACAAATTCTGAGTGAGGAGTAACAGTTCCTGGTTTAACCAAAACTTGTCCACGGGTAACATCTTCCTTTTTGATTCCACGAATAAGAATTCCGGCATTATCTCCAGCCATTCCTTGTTTAAGATTTTTATTAAACATTTCAATTCCAGTTACTGTTGTTTTTGTTGTTTCTTTAATCCCAACAATTTCTACATCTTCACCAACATTTATTACTCCACGTTCGATTTTTCCTGTCACCACTGTTCCTCGGCCTTCAATAGAAAAAATATCTTCAATTGGCATTAGGAATGGCTTTGTTACATCACGTTCTGGAACTGGGATATAAGTATCAAGGGCGCCAACAAGATCAAGAACTTTCTTAGCCCATTCATCATCATTATTTGCTGACTCAAGAGCCTTCAAAGCAGAACCTCTAATAACTGGAGCATTTGCACCATCAAATCCTTGTTTTGTTAAAAGTTCACGGACTTCTTCTTCAACTAAATCAAGCATATCAGGATCATCAACCATGTCACATTTATTCAAAAAGACAATTATTCTAGGAACGTTAACTTGCTTAGCAAGTAAGATGTGCTCACGAGTTTGTGGCATAACTCCATCTGTTGCCGCAACAACAATAACCGCTCCGTCCATTTGAGCCGCACCGGTAATCATATTCTTAATATAGTCGGCGTGTCCTGGAGCGTCGATGTGTGCATAGTGACGTTCTGGTGTCCAATATTCATTGTGAGAAAGAGCAATCGTGATACCACGAGCTTTTTCTTCAGGAGCTGAGTCGATTTGATCAACACCTTTTATTTTGGCGCCATATCCTGCTCCTTGTCTTGCTAATATTTGTAAAATAGCCGCAGTTAATGTGGTTTTTCCATGATCAACGTGACCAATAGTCCCAACATTAACGTGAGGCTTATCTCTGTTAAATTCTTCTGCTGCCATATATTTTTATTGGTTGATAATTCCCAATTTAATTCGTAATTACTAATTCGTAATTCGTAATTAATTAAACGCTATCAACATAAATTATTAATAATATTTAACCCCACTTTGTGAGGTATTACGATGACTTTCATACTATCAAATCTGAACATAATGTCAAGAAAAAGTAAAAAACCTCCAGATGGAGGTTTTTTACTATGCTTTTACCTTTCTTAATTTAGTAATTAGTAATTGCTAATTAGTAATTATTTTTTATATCTCAAAGAATTTAATGACACTGACTTTAACCTCAGCTTCAGCTACAGCCGAATTCTCGCCCCTTGAACAAGTGAGAACATATGTGGTGGTTGAATTTGGTTTAACCAACAAGGAGCCTTCAAAATTTCCACCTGTATCAAATTCTCCACCTTCAGGGATAGTACTTCCTAAACATTTTTCGGCATTTGAAGTCCAAGTCAAGGTTGAAGATCTGCCCTTTAAAATTCTTTTCGGCTTTGCCTCAAAAGTAATATCTATAACCCCGCCTCCGCCACCTGAGATATCTTCTGTACAGATACCACTATCCTCACCACCAGACTCACCTAAGCATCTCCACATATAAGTATCTACACTATCTGGTAAATCAAAGGAAGTTCCAGCATCACAATCATTATGAGGAAAACCACACATTCCATCAATGCCTACTCCTCCTGAAGGAGAACACTTTGATCCATCCCAAACTGTACCAGAAGCACAATTAGCTCTAACTTCAACTCCTGACCCATCTGCTGGAACTAATGATTTGCCATTGTTATAAAGGAAGAAAGTTCTACTTGGATGTGTCACTACAGCTGTTCTAGTTCCTGAATAATTTCCTCCAATTGTTGGAGTTGACAAAGAAAGAGGAGCCATTCCATTTGCAGTTATCTCCGATGGAATCGCTTCTGTATTGTTTATTGCCCAAGATAAAGTTGTATTACAAGTACTTGATCCTGAAGCAATAATACAAGGATTAGGTGTTGCACTTAAAGACCCAGTCATTGTCGTGCTTGGTGTACATTTACCATCAATCCAAGCTGTCCCCAAAACACAAGTAGCATCAACCTTCTCTGTGTCTAAAACAGAAGGGGTGCCATCATGAGTTAAATTAAAGACTGTTTGAGGATATGAAACCCAAACTTCAAGTGGTTCAGAATTATTAGCCAAATTAGAAAGAATCGAACCAGTATTCACATCAATTAAAGCTGGTTTAATTGCATTATTCGTTGTCCAAGTTGCTCCTTTAACAGTACAAGTGCTCTCTCCTGATTGAATAATACAAGAGTTTGGTATTATGGTTAAATTTCCAGAAACAGTACTTGGTGTACACTTACCATCAATCCAAGCCGTTCCCAAAACACAAGTAGCATTAGCGACCGTTTCTGCCAAAAGAGTAGAGACAGGAAGACTATGGTAAAGATAAAAAGGATGATTCCCTTGAGAAATTTCATAATCATAATTTGTTCCAGACAAACCAGTTCTAACAATTGTATTATCTGGTGATGTAGTTACAGCTGAAATACCACCATTTACAGGGTTAACAGTATTCCAATTTAATGTTGTCCTACAAGTACTTGCCCCCGAAGCAATTGTACAATTAGTAGCACTAATAGTTCCAGTTGTATTAGAGCCCGGGAAAGTTACATTAGTCCAAGCACTACAATTATTTGTTTCGTTTGTTTCAGTAATTCTACCCACTCCTAAACTATTCATATCTGCACAAGCCCGAACTGATCGAGTCGTTGGCAAGCCAGTAAAAGTATGACTAACAGAAGTTGCGGTAGCCAAACCACCAGGGGCAAGAGCCGGCATCGGACTTGGAGTTGAATTAATCCGTGTCAATATTCCGCCTCCATTTGCTTCAGTTGCAAC
The DNA here is from genome assembly GCA_964532365.1 of uncultured Candidatus Saccharibacteria bacterium. Lineage (GTDB taxonomy): Bacteria > Patescibacteriota > Minisyncoccia > Phycocordibacterales > UBA9973 > UBA8515. The sequence continues at coordinate 2,688 of CAZHIB010000011.1, read as the reverse complement.
TTGAAATGTATTGTAGAAAGAATTTTCTGTTACAGTGTTTCCTTGATTAGAAATTGTTGACGTAAAATTCATTGGCACACCAATTGTCGCTGTATTTTGAGTTGGAGCAGAAGCTCTTAAATCAACAGTGTCCGAAACTCCAACACTAACAATAATCCAAGGACCACAATTATTTCCTTCATTTGATTCATTAGTTACTGTTCCTGGATTAGCTGGTGGAATATCGGCACAAGCTCTCATATAATAATTACCAGTATTTGGAAATGTAATCGTTGGTGATGTCGCCGTTGCAGACGCTCCAACCCCAAGAGCACTCATTGAAGAAGGAGCTGTATAGTTTTGTAAATTTATAGCACCTAAAAATAAGGTCGGATCATCAAAGCCTGTAGCTGTTTGAAATGAATTTTGAAAACCAATTCCAGTTGAAGCTGTGCCCTGATTTCTAATTGAAGTTGTATAAGTTCTGCCAACATTTACCACCGCTGAACTTGGTGTTGTTTCTCCAGCTGTCAAATCTGGTTTAGCTGAAGAAGCGACAGTAATGACCGTCCAAGGACCACAATTATTTCCTTCATTTGATTCATTAGTTACTGTTCCTGGATTAGCTGGTGGAATATCGGCACAAGCTCTCATATAATAATTACCAGTATTTGGAAATGTAATCGTTGGTGATGTCGCCGTTGCAGACGCTCCAACCCCAAGAGCACTCATTGAAGAAGGAGCTGTATAGTTTTGTAAATTTATAGCACCTAAAAATAAGGTCGGATCATCAAAGCCTGTAGCTGTTTGAAATGAATTTTGAAAACCAATTCCAGTTGAAGCTGTGCCCTGATTTCTAATTGAAGTTGTATAAGTTCTGCCAACATTTACCACCGCTGAACTTGGTGTTGTTTCTCCAGCTGTCAAATCTGGTCTGTCGACAGTTGAAGCTAAGCACTCTCCATCCACCCAAGTAGAACCGGAGGCACAACTAACCGTCACTTGTTTTATATCAAGAGTATTAGGAATTGATGAACCAGTAGTCTCACCGTCAACTCTATTTCTGGAATCAAAAGTAATTGTCTGACTTGTTCCTCCATTTGGTATACCATTCCCATTTAAAATAAGAGAACTGCTACCATTATTACTTGTCTGAATAATCTGAGTATTATTTTGAAAAATAGCTGTTGGAGAACCTGAGTCTGGGCTAATTGTCGTCCATGAAATTGTTTGACTTGGACAAGTACTTCCACCAATAGGAATTGTACATGAAGCCACACTCAAAGTTCCAGATTGGGCATAAACATTTAAAGTATTACTAACAGTTTGGGGAGTATTATCACTACATTTAATCTGAAAAGTATGGACTCCTGGAGATAAATTATTTATACTTCGAGAGAAATTTCCATTGCCATAGCCAGGAGAAAGAGAAGTAGTACCATGGTATAAATTACATGTCACCCCGGCAGGGAGACTACCAATTATTCCTTCTAAATAAGTCGTCCCTATCTGATTAGAATCAATTGCTCTAACCAAATTCTTTTCTTGTCCTAGTTTAAAACTAAGTATGGCGTTGGGTTGATTGACTGCTACAGTTGTACTTGCACTTCCTGAAGAGGTCACCCATGTTGTTCCATTCAAATATAAATTTCTAGTACAAATTGGAGTATAGATTTCCGTTGTTGTTGGATAATATGTTCTTGGACTTGGAGAGGAATTTCCTCTTAAAGAACATTGATCTGTTGTTTTATCTGAAGACCAGGATATAACAGTTGGCTCACCAGCATTAACTGACGATGGGTTAGCACTAACAGTTACTGTTGGCTTAAAATAAATATATGTTTCATGTAATTTACTTCCTATGTCATCCATACAAAGTATATAAGATATTGATGTTTCAGGTTTTCCATTTGCCGTTGTTGTATAGGAAAAAGGATTATTAGTAGTATATGAAGGATTAAGCTGGGCTCCATTTATGTTACTCGTCCAACAACTAAGATCCCCAACAACAACTGGATTTCCAGTTGTTGAAGCAGTAACAGTCACAACCGAAGTATCACCATTATTATTTACAATATTTGGTGTTGCAGTTGAAGTTACTGTAATAGGATTATTGGTAGTCCAATCTTTATATCCCGAAGAAGGATATTGCCAACTTCCTCCATTTACTTTATATCTAATTTTTGCCGTATGTGTTTTATAAAAATTAGAACCTGTTTGACTTTCAGTACTAAATGATCTTCCTCTTCTTAACATATCAGAAGCATCCCCGTTTGTAACAGTTAAATATGGAGGGGTATAACTGTTTTTACAAATCGTATTAGTTGGATTGCTTTGATTTTCATAAGGAAATTGTAGTAATTGATATGGATGAAGATCTTCATCTGTAGTAGCTTCCACAATAATGCAAGTCCCAATTGGATCAGTACTATTAAAATGAATAGTTGTTTCAATATACATAGTAGGCTCAGCCAGATAATTAGAGTTAGTAGGATAAACTTGCCCACTTGCTGATCCAGTATGAAATTTTGGATTTGTAAGTGACGCTGCTTGAACAAAATCAGGTAGAGTTAAAGTCCCTAAAACAGATAAAACAAATAAACTAAATAGACCAACAAGAGATTTTTTAAATAAATTCATAGTAAAAAAAATTAGTTAATAATATTAAAACAAGTTTCCTTAAGATGTAAAAACTACAACATATAATCT
>CAZHIB010000010.1:0-13610 GCA_964532365.1 uncultured Candidatus Saccharibacteria bacterium | reverse complement strand
ATAAATATCCTTGTTTATTATAAATTTCTTCTAAAAATAAATCTTTTTTAAAACCTGATAGTTTTTCTGCTAATAAATCCGCCATACCTTCATTTGTAATTCCCTCTCTAAAAGTAATTTTAATTTTCTCTACCTTATGATCTCCACGAGATAATTGCCAAGCAACAGCCCAAACAGAAGATTCTTTTTTTATTAAATAATCTCCAGAAATTATTTCAGATCCTGAAAAAAGTTTGATAAATAACTTGAAGGCAAAATCATTTTTTTTAATGATATTATTTATTTTTAAATCTTCAATAATTAGGTCCATTGATTGTCCAGACGAAATATGGATAACTACATCTTGTTTCCTATTTAGTGGTGATAAAAAAAGAAAAGAACAAATAATAATTATTATGCCAAATAATACAAATTCAAATATTTTATTTTTATTTTTATTTTCTTCCATTCAGTCGTAAAATTATACCGGCAAATTTGAAGGTGGTTTTGCAATTTTTGATTCAATACGCTTAAAGCTTGGAGTTTCAGAAACCATACCTGGAAAATGATAAAGAGATGCCAGCTCTTCATTTGATAAAACAAATATTTTTGGTTTGCCTGATGGGAAAAAAATAGAAAAAAACTTCGGATATTCAAAAGCATATTGAATGGGTGGATGGAAAAATGTTCTTAATCGATAAAAATTTAACATACGTTTTTTTATTGCAGTCAAAGCCAAACCTGTCGGATCAGCCCAAGGAGCATCAAACTGAGTTGAACTTACACGATCAAGCTCATTAGAATATGGTTGCGCAAATTGTCGAAAAATCAAACGAGCATCACGTCTTAAATTATTAAAGTGATCGTCACTTATCAATCTTTTGTCAGCCAAGGTTATTAATCTTATTCCACAGTCAAAATGAATTTGTTGTAAAGTTATTATCATCTGTTTAATAACTGGATCCAAAAAACCTGGAGCTCGAACTTCAAAGGTATCAATCCCTCCCAAGCCAGCACCTTGGCTGTATTTTGTATATGATTTTAACATTTCTTTCATGTGTTCTTCAGCATGTTCATCAAAATTAACCTTTCGTCTTGAATTATTGCTAGGATATTTTTTGATACTTTGTCGAATAATTATCTGAATCCAAACCTGCTGACCCTTAGGTCGAGAACCAAGAAATTCTATAATGGGAGTAATCGGATCAATTTTATATTCTTCTTTTGTCCCCGATTTCATTTCTTCTACTTGTTTATAAGTTTTTATTGGCTGAGAATCATCTTTTACTTTTGTAAATTCACAGCCCCACACATTCCAATTTCCATCTTTAGTATATTGAGGAACATTCCAAACATAGTCCTCTACTTCTACGACTTTGGCTTGTGGATATTGAGCATAAATTTGTGTTTCAACCAAATCTCTAATTCGAGATGGGGTCCGAACATAAAAATGGACTCGTCCATCAATCGAAACAATTTCAAGCGAAAACCACATCCAAGGAGCGCCCATCATATATTCTTCCCAAAAACCTTTTCCACTTTTATGATAAAAAGCCGTTGAAAATATAAGTTCCATAGCAGCTGGACTTTTGATTACATCTCGTGGAACATGAACTTCAAGTAAAACCCATTGTATGCCCATGATAAATCTTTCTTGTCGATAATGATGCCACAAACGAAAAGCCAAAAAGGCCAAAGGTATTGGCATTAAATAACCAATTGCCACTATCAATAATTGGATTAAATTTAAATTATGTGACGAAAAAAAATCCTGAATCATATAAATTATTAATTAGTAAAAAATCCAATTAAAATGGCAATAAAAATAACTCCAAGTATTATCAATATAATATTTACAATCATTCCCCTCTGCATATAAGTATTATATCATATTTCAAAAAGAAAAACCCTCTCTGACTTTGATCAGAGAGGGTTTTTCTAAACTGTTGTATAAAGGCCTGCTTTATTTTTCTTAAAATATTTGGAATTTTGCAAATTAACTAAAATAGTATTTTTCTTTAAATATCTTTCTTTCATAACTTGCTCAACGATTTCTTCTTTAGACATTGGACCATTTTTCTTTAAAAGCTCTTTAATGACTTCACGAACCACTCCTGTTTTATAGCCCCATTCAGACAAAGCATAAATTCCTCTTCCAACTAGAACAAAACGAGGATCTTTAATTAATTCATTATGACAAGTTGCAACATGACATTTTTTATCAAATGTATTTGCAACAGCTTTAGCTACTTCTCTAAAGTGCATAGGCGAACCATGTTTACGCATCATTAGAAAAGCATAATCTTTCACCCCCCTTGTTTTAATCGACGATGAAGTACTACTGCCCCATTCACCAAGAGGATTTTTGCTCATTTTTTTTGAAATAGAAAGCCATCGTTTAATTATTTCTTCATTTTTATACTGCTCTGCTAAATCTTTAACCTCATTAAGAAATCGTGAAATTAAATCTGCTTCAGAAATTAATTCATCGTCAGACAAACTGTCAAAAAGCTTCTTTAAAGATTGATGAATTTGTTCAGCAATATCAGCGTCTACACTCCAGCGAGTTTTGAAATGATCATCTTCTTTATGTTCAGTAAAATGATCACTTAGAGTCAAATAAAGATGAATATGATTTTGAGTTAATTTATCCTTCGACAAATGGTTCAAAAAATCTTTCTCTGACACAACGGCTCCGAGTGTATGCACTAATTTCTTTAGTTCTTCAAAAACTTCTTTTTCATTTTTAAGAGAATCAGACTTTCGAATAAAAGACAATGCCGCATTTTCTATCTGTCTAACACGCTCTCGAGTAATACCATATTTTTGACCAATAGCTTCAAGGGTTTTTCTTTGAGCATCATCAGTTATTCCAAAACGGTTTATTACCACTTCGTATGCTCGAGGTGATAACCCCGAAAGAAGACGCTTTGTTACTTGTTTAGGTTTAAATGTAATTGTATTAGCCATTTATTTTTAATATTTACTTACTTAATTAATTATTACTATACGTTAGTATATCATTACTATTGATAAAGTCAAATTTTGAAACAATAAATCAATTTAAAAATGTTTTTTACTTTTTTTGACTAGTTTTTGACTTAGATCTACTCATTTCTGTCAATAATTTTTTTCTTAATCTAGTACTTTTGGGAGTAATCTCAAGATATTCATCTTCTGCCATAACTTCTAATCCCCTTTCAATAGATAATCTATATGGAGGTTTAATATTTATAGCTTCATCTGTCCCACTTGAGCGCATATTGGAAAGTTGCTTGCCTTTTGTTGGATTAACAGTTAATTCATCTCCTTTTATGACATTCCCAATAACCATTCCTTCATACACTTCATCTCCATGCTCAACATATAATGTTCCTCTTTCTTGCAAGGTCCAAAGAGAAAACGCAATGACTTTACCTGTAACCATTGAAGTCATAGATCCAACATCTCTCTTTTTAATTTCTCCGGCAAAATCTTTAAAACCTATAAAACGCGAAGCAAGTATGCCCTCACCTCTAGTGTCAACAACAAATTGGCCTCTGTAGCCAAGCAACCCTCTTGTTGGAATTTCAATTAGCATTCGAACGATGCCTTCCTTCTCATGCATTGAAGTTATTAAACCCCTGCGAGCTGTCAATTTTTCAATAACCAATCCCGAAAATTCACTTCGAACATCAATAGTTGCCTCTTCGTATGGTTCCAATTTTTTACCATTTTCCTCTTTAATAATTACATGAGGTTGTGAGACTTGTATTTCATATCCTTCACGTCTCATGTTCTCAAGAAGAACAGCAATGTGTAACTCCCCTCGACCATAAACTAAAAATCCCTCTTGTATTTCCTCTTCATCTGAGCCATCAAAATTTATTCGTAAGCCCACATTCATTTCCAGTTCTTTTTCTAATCTCTCTCTTATTTGACGACTGGTAACATACTTACCCTCACGTCCCGCAAAAGGAGAATCATTAACTAAAAAATTTAATGAAATCGTAGGCTCATCAATATTGATAGAAGGAAGAGCTTTAGTTTCAGCTTTATCACAAATAGTTTCGCCAATATAAACATCTGGAATTCCAGCTATAATAGCGATATCACCAGTACTTAAAACACCAACCTCTTTTCTATTTATTCCATCAAAAGTAAACATTTTAGAAATTTTAGCATTTCTCGAATTACCAAAAGAATCTTTAACTATTATGGGTGAACTGGTTTTAATTGATCCAGCATATACTCGGACAATAGCCAAGCGGCCTAAAAAATTATCATATCCTAAATTAAAAACTTGAGCTTTAAATGGATCCTCTTTGTTTATAGAAGCCTCTTTAACTTCAGAAAGTATTAAATCAAATAAAGGAGTTAAATCCTTCGATTCATCTTCTAAGTGTAATTTAGCGACACCCTGACGACTTATGGCATATAAATATTTAAAATCAATTTGATCTTGTGAGGCTCCTAATTCTAAGAATAATTCCAATATTTCATCATGGACTCGATCTGGGTTAGCCGCTGGTTTATCTATTTTATTTATAACCACAATTGGTTTTAAACCAAGTTCAAGTGATTTTTTTAAAACAAAACGAGTCTGAGGCATCGGGCCTTCTTGCGCATCAACAAGCAACAAGACTGAATCAATAGCCCGAAGAACTCGTTCAACTTCAGAACCAAAGTCTGCGTGGCCAGGCGTATCGACAATATTTATTTTTGTTCCTTTATATATAACAGAAGTGTTCTTTGAATATATAGTAATACCACGCTCAAGCTCAAGAGCATTTGAATCCATTGTGACTCCTTCTTCAACCATTCCACATTGCTTCATCATCTGATCAGTCAAAGTTGTCTTACCGTGGTCAACGTGCGCAATTATTGCGATATTTCTGATTTCCATATTAATAAAATTTAAATTGTAATTTGTGTTGTTGTCTTTCTAAATAAAAACATCCGCTTTGAGCGGAAGAGCGCTTAAATGATATCGTCTAAAGACGAATGCCTAATCATAATATCACAAATTTTATAAAATGTAAAATAAAAAAGGACCACTTAATTAAACAAGGGTCCTTCTTTATTATATTTCTAAAGTAATTTAACTATATCATGATAAGAAATAAAAACCATTAAAAGCATTAGAAGCCCGAAACCAACAGCATTCATAATATTGGCAACCTGGGGTTTGATTCGTGAGCCTTTTATTTTTTCAATTAATAAAAATAGTAATCTGCCACCATCAAGGGCTGGAAATGGCACCAAATTAATAACCGCTAAATTAATTGAGATTAAAGCTGTAAATGATAGCAAATAAATAAAACCAAATTCAGCAGCATCTCCAACCACTCCAACTATCCCAATTGGTCCTGTCAGCATCGACATGTCAGCTTTCCCAAATATTGCGCTTTTTATCAAATCATAGAACCCAATAACTGTCGCAATTGTTACATCTTTAGTTAATTTTAAACCTTCCCAAATTGCCAAATGAATTGGTAATTTTAAGGTTCCAATTGTATCCATTGAAATACCAATCATTGGATTTCCATTTTCGTTTAATTTTGGAACTACTTTTACTTCTTTTTCTACTTTTCCTCTAATTAATGAGATATTTATTTCTTGCCCATTATTTGCTTTAATAAACGACTGAACACTTTCCGCTCTAAAATTAGAAGATAAAAGCTTGGTCGAATCAGTTGCAGTTTCAAGTGACAGTATTTTATCACCGGTCATAAGCCCTCCAATTTCTGCCGGTGAATCCTTGCCCACACTTGTAATAGTTAAAGCTTGATTTTCTACAATCGCTCCTTGGGGCACATTACCAACCGAAGTCGGCAAACCAGAAATAAAGCCAACTGAAAGAAGTAACCAGGCTACCAATAAATTCATAGCAACTCCAGCAAATAAAACTGCCGCTTGGATATACTTTGGTTTGTTTACAAAACTTCTTTGACTGTCTGGCCCATACATTGAATCTTCATCTGGATTTTCACCAAAAATTTTAACATACCCCCCAAGTGGAAGTGCATTAAAATTATAGGTCGTCTCCCCTATTTTTTTACCAAAAAGTTTAGGTGGAAAACCAAAAGAAAATTCATCAACTCTAATCCCTGATTTTTTGGCCACAATAAAGTGCCCAAATTCATGAGACACAACAAGCACGAGCAATATTACAATAAAAATTATTATATTCATCTAAATATCATAACATATTCTAATTTTTAATTCATTATCTCATTTTCTTTTTTTGTGAAAATTGCTTCCAGTTTTACATTTGATTCATCAACGCATTTTTGGATATCATCTTTGCCTCTTTTTACCTCATCCTCAGGCAAATCACTTAATTTATCCATTTCATTTTGTCTTTCTTTCCGAACACTAATTCTGGCATCTTCAAGCTTCTCTTTCAAAACTTTTACTAATCTTAAACGGTTTTCAGTCGTTAACATTGGAAAAATAACTCGAACTCCATCACTATCCGAAACAATTGATAAACCTAAATTCGCAGCCGAAATAGCACTCTCAATATCTTTAATTTGATTTTTATCCCAGGGTGCAATTCGAAGAGTTTTTGAATCTTCAAGTGTAATCCCCGCCACATTTTTAATTGGCTGATGACTGCCATAACTTTCTACCATCACACTATCTAAAACCATAGGAGTAGCTCTACCTGTGTGAACTTGGGAATATTCCTTACTTAACCATTCTTCAATTTTCTTTAATTCAATTTTAAAATTTTGTGTATTGTATGCCATATAAATTTTTCTTCTTAATTCTTAATATATTTATTATAACACAATGGCTAAGTGTTCTAAAATCATTTTGACACTCGCTCCTGGGGCATTTATATATTTACGACTCATTGCTAATTCCCCTAAAATAAATATAACTTTTTTATCCTTTCTATTTTCCTTAAACTTTTGATAAAAAATATGCTCCAATTCATTTATAAAACTCAAAGCATAAAATCTTAAATTACTATTTTCATCTTCTTTTTTTTCTTTTATAATCTGTGCAATTTTATTTACTCTATTAGCTGAAGTCATTTCAATAAAAGAAGAGGCTTCTTTTATTATCTCATTACTTTCTATTGTTTCTCTATTTTTACTTAATACATTTAATATGTTTTGCGCAGGAATTTTGACAATCTGAACTCTTGAAATAATCGTCGGAAGTAAAACTGAAGAATCAGGCACAACCATAAAAAAATGAGTATTTATCGCGGGCTCTTCAATTATTTTTAATAGAGCTTGTTCCGCTTCTTTATTTATAAACTTGGCAGCTAAAATACAAATTTTTTTACCACTAGTTATTCCTAATTTATTATGCCAATCTTTTATGGCCCGACTATCTTCCATTGTAAATGATTCATACATCTGACAAATTACATCTTGGCTCTGTTTTTCTATTTCACCACGACTCTCTAAAAACCAAAGTAACTCATTAGCTAATACACTCGGATCACCTTCCACCACATAACTATGATATAAATCTCCTGGAAATAATTGTTCAAAAATTTTTAACATAAATAATTTATGATTTAATTATACACCATTTTATACCTAGTCCTAAATTTAAGTATTTTATTCTATTGGAAAAATATCAGAAAGTTCACCAGAATAATAAAACTCATAAGCTAAATCGCCAAAAGTATAGTCTACATCATTTACCGTAATGGTTGATCCTCCTGGCATTGGATTTTCTTTTGGAACTGAAAAATAAAAACCTAAATTATACAAGGTCGCTAATATTTCCGGACGATTTGAAATATCAAAACCAGCCCTTTGCCACTGTGCAATAATCTGTTTCATAAACAAACCAACATATAGGTAAGAATAATATGGATCTTTTGTATTGGTTATCCGATCCATTCTTTCAGTCTCAATATCAACTCCATATTTATGATCTACAATATGCTCAAAACCTGGACCTAAATAAAAAGGTGATTTTGGATTTTTTAAATTATCTTCAATTTGACCAATTGTTTTTGGTTTTAATCCAGCAATTCCAAAAGAAGTATTTGAAAGCGAAGCCAAAATTTTTAAAGGTTCAAAATAACTTTTAAAACTCTCTCTTCGATTACTAAAAAATCGAAACTGTTCTCCTATTACTCCACTTAAAATCAATCGGGGAGATATTTCGGCCTCCTTACCAGCCCTTTTGATAATTTCCTGATCACGAGTAAAAACTTCTTTCATTAAGACCCATTGATCAGTATCAGCCCAATTATAAGCGGAAATAAGTATTTTCAAATCTTGTTTTTGATTATTATTTTTACAACGGTTCATTTCTGTCATAAAACTATAATCGTTTTTAAAACGAAAAGAGGCTGCTTCAATCATCCTTACCATAATTTCATCTTTTGTTCCTCTAATTAAATTTTTATATATATTAACTGAGGTTAACGGAGCATATCTATTTAAAATATTAATCTGACATACAATTTCCAAATTATAATTATTATTTACTTTTTCCTCTTTTTTAATATTAAAATATGAATTTCGTTCCGAAACTGAGCCCCGAACATTGAGCCAGCCAAATTGCATAGCTATATAAATCACAAAAAAAACAAACCCAGCCAAGGCAAATCCAAACAAAAACAGGCGAAAAATATTTCGTTTAATTTTTTTTGCATTAATCTTCATTATTTTTTACTTAAAATACTTTTCTTATAAGTTTCTAAATGATTTAATGCTTCACCGGTTCCCTTAATAACACATAGAAGTGGCTCATCTGCTACTTTAGCCTTAACTCCAGTTCGACGATAAATCAAATCGGCTAAATTTCTGAGCTGGCTTGAACCACCAGTCATGATAATACCATCATCAATAATATCTGCAGCTAATTCTGGTGGCGTTTGAGACAGGACATCCTTAATTGCTCCAATCATTGTTCTTAATTCTTTATCTATCGCTCTAACAATTTCATTGGTTGAAATCTGAGCCGTTCTTGGAAGCCCTTGAATATAATCACGTCCTTTTACGGTGATAATTAATTCTTCTTCAAGTGGAACAGCCGCACCTATTTTTATTTTAATCGCTTCAGCTGTTTTATCTCCAATAGCAAGATTAAAGGTTTTTTTAATATAATCAGTAATAGATTGATCGATTTTATCCCCAGCACATTTAACTGAAGTCGAAGCCACAATACCACCAAGAGCAATTACCGCTACATCAGTTGTTCCCCCGCCGACATCCATAATCATATAACCACGTGATTCTTGAATTGGAATACCCGCTCCAATTGCAGCCAGAATTGGCTCCTTAACTACGTAAGCATTTTTAGCTCCGGCTCGAATAGCTGCTTCCACCACCGCCCTTCTTTCGGTTGAAGTGATACCGGCTGGAACTGAAACCATGACATCCGGTTTAAATAAATTATATTTACCAAGAGTTTTCCCGATAAAATATCGGAGCATTGCTTCTGTTACTCTATAATCAGCAATTACACCATCTTTCATTGGTCGATAAACAATTATGTTCTCAGGAGTTTTTCCAATCATCTCCTTAGCTTCAATTCCAATCGCTAAAATAGTATTGTCTTGTTCAGAAACAGCCACAACAGATGGTTCGTTTAAAATAACACCCTTGCCCGGCAAATAAACTAGCGTATTTGCTGTTCCCAAATCAACCCCTAATTTTTTAGAAAATATAGCCATAATATATAATTAACGATGTCATTGTAGCACAAATTTTATATTATCTAAAATTTAAATGTTTTAAAATATTCTTAATATGTTACGATATATGTATTATGTATATCGTAACAGTCATACCATTTCAACGCGGTTATTCCAAAGAATATCTCTCTTATTTTTCCCAAACAGATATTCCACTTGGGAGTATCGTCTCTGTCCCCATTCGACTAAAGACGATTGACGCTATTGTTGTAAATACTGAAGAAGCTCGAAACATTAAAACTGATTTAAAAAATGCTGATTATCAATTAAAAAAAATAATTAAAGTTAAGGGTGATTCACTTTTTAATAAAAGTTTTTTTCAAGCTTGTCAAAAAATGAAGAATTATACACTCAGCAATACCGGCCTTATTATAAAGAATTTATTGCCATCAGTTTTTCTTGAAAACATTGATAAATTAAAAAAACCAATATCAAGCCAAGAAGAAATATTAAGTGAAAAGATAAAACATGAAAAAATAATATTCCAAACCACATTGTCTGACCGTTTAGCCTTTTATCGAACATTAATCCGCGAAGCTTTTGCCAAAAAAGAATCAATTTTTATTTGTCTGCCAACTCACTATGACATCAATCATTTCCATAAAGAATTAACTCGTGGAATTGAACAATATGTTTTTATTTTCCATAGTGATATGAATAAAAAAATATTAATTACAAATTATAATTCTGCTGTCACAGAGCCTCATCCTGTTCTTATAATTGGAACTGGTATATTTATGTCTATTCCTCGTCATGACATAAAGACGATTATTTTAGAAAATGAAAGTTCAGATGTTTATAAACAAATTTCAAAACCTTATATTGACATCCGAAGTTTTGCCGAGATTTTTTCCTCAGTCCAAAAAATAAAACTAATATTCGGTGATACATTATTAAGACCAGAGACATTACATCGCCATGATGAAGGTGAGTGGACTGAAATTTCTTCTCCTTTATATCGTCTTCCTCAAACAGAAAATCAATTAATCATAAACATGAAGGAAGAAATAAATGAAAATGGAAAAAAGATTTTTACAACAATATCTTCAGCCACAAAAAAAATGATTAATGAGGCGATAACATCTGGAAAATCAATTTTTCTTTTCACGATCAGAAAAGGACTAGCCCCAATTACAGTTTGTAATGATTGTGGTCATACTTTATTGTGTCCAAGTTGTGCTACTCCCATTGTTTTATATGGATCAAAACAAGTGGCGGCCAATAAATCTACCACTCCGAGAATTTTTATGTGTAATAAATGTGGGAAAAAAGAAAAAACCGAAGTCGCTTGTCCAAACTGTCGAAGCTGGAATTTAACTCCGCTTGGAATTGGAACTGATAAAGTTTATGAACAAATAAAAAATCTGTTCCCCAAAGAAAGGATTATTCAAATTGATAAAGAAGCTACTCCAACCCAAAAAGAAGCCCAAAAAGCAATTACTGAATTTTACAAAAATCCAGGAAGTATTTTAATTGGAACGGAAATGGCTTTTTCATATCTTAAAGAAGAAATTTCTTATAGTGCGATTATTTCTTTAGATGGGTTATTTTCAATCCCTAGTTTTAATATTACTCAAAAAATATTACATATCATCGAAAAATTAAACCACCTGACCCTCAACAAAATTATTATTCAAACCCGAATACCAGAAAATAAAATATTGCAATATATCTTAAGTGGTAATGTTTTACCTCTTTGCCGAGAAGATTTAGCCGAAAGAAAAAATTTTGGTTATCCGCCCTTTAAACGTCTTATAAAAATTACTTACGAAGGTACATCAAAAGAAACAGAAATGGCCAGAGATTTTATTGAGCGTTTGCTCGGTAATTATGAGCCTCAAATTTTTAGTGCATTTGTCAGTAAAGTTAAAGGTCATTATATTACCAACACCGTTATTAAAGTTGACCCTTTTATTTGGCCACTACCAACAGACGACAAATATATAGGCAATAAAGATTTGGCTCAAAAATTATCCAAATTACCTCCAACTTTTTCAATTAATATTGATCCTGAAGATTTGCTTTAAATATATTGATATGATAATATATCATTCATATGATTACTGTTATAGAAGTAAAGAAAAACGCAAATGAAAGCAATATGAATCTTGTTCGTAGATTCACAAGAAAAGTTCAAGAATCTGGCATTATTCAAAAAGTTAAAAGTAAGCGTTATAATAAAAGAGCTGAGTCAAAAGTTAAAATTAAAGTAGCTACTCTTAAAAAGTTGGAACGAAAAAAAACCCAAGAGAAACTTTATAAACTGGGTAAAGTTAATAAACTTATCAAAAAAAGAGGCCATAAATAAATTATGTTGGAGTTAGGCTCTTGTACCGTTACGAATAAAACAAAAGGCACCCCGACCCCGGTCGGGGTGCCTTTTGTTTTAATAAAAAATAAAATTCTTGGTGAAAAATATGATCTAAGTTTGGTTATACTAACACCTCAGGCTCAAAAGAAAATTAATTTTAAATATCGAAACAAAAATGAATCAACAAATATTTTATCGTTTCCATTATCAAAAACTACTGGTGAAATAACTATCGATCTCAAAAAAGCAAAAAAAGATGCCTCTAAATTTAAAATGACTTATGTTCAGTTTTTTAAGTATTTATTTATCCACGGTTGTCTACATTTGAAAGGTTTCAAACATAGTAGTACAATGGAAAGACAGGAGAAAAAATACTTAGTGATGTTTAGTTAATTTAATTTTATGATCAAAAACAATTATACTTGTGGCATAGATATCGGAACCCATACAACTAAAGTTGTTGTGGCTAGTTTTGATAAAAGTAAAAACGAACCAATAATCTTAGCGACCGGTACATCTGAAACAAAAGGAATGCGCCTTGGATATATCACAAACATAGATGAAGTTACTAAGAGCATCAAAAAGGCAGTAAAACAAGCTGAAAATACTTTAGGAATAAAAATTAAAAAAGCTTATGTTTCTATTGGTAGTATTAGTTTAAATTCTTCTATCGCTAGTGGTTCAGTTATAATTTCAAAAGCTGATCAAGAAATAACAAACTTAGATGTCTCAAAGGCGATTTCCAATAGTGAAGAAAATCTTGATATCATCAATCGAAAAATTATTCACACTATTCCTATCGGATATAAACTAGATGGAAAAGACATTTATGTTAGACCAGAAGGGTTAAATGGCATAAAATTAGAAGTAAAAACTTTATTCATTACTTGTTTAAAACAAAATATTGATGACCTAATAACAAGCCTAACTTTAGCTAAAATTGGAATTGAAGAAATCTCGGCTTCACCCATAATAACAAGTAACATCTTGCTAAATAATAAACAAAAGGTCGCAGGTTGTATTTTGGTTGATATTGGAGCCGAAACAGTTTCTTCGATTGTTTATGAAAACAACCTCCCAATTTCCTTGAATGTTTTCCCGATTGGCAGTATGGATATCACAAAAGATATTGCCCTTGGTCTTAAAATATCACTTGAAGAAGCTGAAAGTATTAAGCTTGGAAGTGTTATAGGAGGAGATTATTCAAAGAAAAAAATTGATGAAATAATTGAAGCTCGTTTAAGTGATATATTTGAACTCATAGGAAATCAATTAAAAAGATTGAAGCGCAACGAACTTCTTCCAGCTGGCATAATAATTACCGGCAACGGTTCAGCAATTAACAATATTGAACAAATTGCTAAAACACAATTAAAACTTCCATCAAAAATTGGACCAGTCGATTCTGCTTTAAATAATAAATATAAAATAAGAGATGCCTCCTGGTATACTGCCGTCGGGCTCGCTTTGTCTCCAATTGATGAGTCTCTTGAAAACTTATCAAGTAATTCTTTTGGCCCAAATATCAAAGAAGTAAAAAGTTTCTTTAAATCTATCTTCTCTCAGCTTCTTCCTTAACAAAATCAAACAATTTATTTAGAAATTGTCAAATGTTTCTTTTTTTTTAATTTCTGATATTATGTATTCACATAAACTTATTAT
>CAZHIB010000009.1:3069-14340 GCA_964532365.1 uncultured Candidatus Saccharibacteria bacterium | reverse complement strand
TTTTTATTGAAGGCTCACCTGTTTTACGAAATGAAATAATGCTTCAAAAAAAACAAATTTTAATAAAAATTAAAACATTACTACCAGATATTGTTTTTTTAGATATTAAATAAATTTAATTAGCAACAAGAAAAGAAGTTTCGTTTTGACCGACACTTCCTAAAACATCTGTTCCTATTACTTTAATAACATTTTTATTTTCCAAATTACCTAATTCTGTAGGGTTGATTGTTGTTATAAAGGGTGCTGTTTTTAGTGAGGTTATATATGTGTTATTTACAAAAACATCAATTTTTTTTATTGGATTTGTGTTTTTGGAGATTATAGAAATAATAATTTTTTCATCCTTTTTATATGTTTTGTTTTCAACTCCCTCAATTTCAAGAATGGGTTTAAGTTCTTCTGTGTGGATGGGGTCAAAAAAAGTAGGTTTGTTTAATTCGCTAATATAAGGGTATTTGTGACTGTTTTGATTCCACCAATTAATAACCCCATATTCCCAGTTTCTATATTGAGAATCATTACTACCAGGAAATGGTTTTATCTCAAGTGGTTTTTCTTTGTCTATCCAGTGTAAAATTGTGTGAACATCAGTTATGGGAATTTCTTTTTTGGTTTCCTCTGGGGTATTTTCTGTTGCTAAACCACCTGAAATTGTGTCGATTGTGAAAACATTTCCTCCTTGCCAATAACCTCGAAGAATTGGAGGAATGGAATTATCGATTGGCTCTGGTTTTTCAAATGTCTCAACTGGTAATTTTTTGAGTGCTTCTGTTATTACAGCATTCCAAATTGGACCAGCAAGAGCTGCTCCGCCTTTTTTCATTGGTTTATTATCATTATTACCCACCCAAACTCCAACAGCCACAGATGGTGTATATCCTATTGTCCAGGCGTCTTTATTGTCGTTTGTCGTACCGGTTTTAACTGCTACTTCTCTTCCGGCAACCCTTAAAATAGAATTTGCACCAAAGGTTGGAGTTCTGGCTTCGTTATCAGATAAAATACTAGAAAGAATATTTGTAGTGTTTGGCTTAATTATTTCTTGTGGTTTTTCTTCAAATTTTTCAAGAACATTTCCATTATTATCTTCAACAGAAATGATTCCAGTATAAGGATTACGAACCCCTTTATTTGCAAAAACCCCAAAAACAGAAGTCATATCAAGAAGGGTTGTTTCTCCTCCTCCAATAACTAAAGAGAGTCCATAAATATTCATATCATTTTTAAGAGTTGTAACCCCTAGGCGTTGAGCTAATTTAATAGAGTCTGAAACACCAACTAAATATAAAAGTTTGACGGCGATGACGTTGATTGATTCTGCTAATCCTGCCCGCAATGTCATTGGCCCACGAAAAGCGTTATCGTAGTTACTAGGATTATAACAACTTGCTTTTGTATCTTGCCCAGATGGACTACAAGAGGAGTTAAATTCAGTTGGGACATCAAACAGGGTTGTTTTTTCTGTATAACCTTTTTCAAACGCTAGGGCATAAACTATTGGCTTAAAAGAAGACCCTGGTTGTCTAGCGGCCGTAGCGACATTAAAATTACCATCAATTTCTTTATCAAAATAATTTCGAGAACCAACCATTGAAAGTATTTGGCCTGTTTTGGGATCAATCACCACAATGGCAGTGTTTTTTCCATCCCAATTTTTTTCATTTTCTTTAGCTTTTAATAGGGCTATTTCTTCTGCTTTTTTTTGAAGTTCATAATCAAGGGTTGTTATTACTTTTAAACCACTTCCCTCAAGAGTGTTGGCTCCATATTTATTTTCTAAATATTCCTTAATAAAGAAAACAAAATGGGGAGCTGAAATTCCCATTAATTGCTCGGGTTGAAAAACAACAACCTCTTCTTTAGCCTGATTGTATTCTTCTTCGTTTATAAAATTTAAACTCAACATTCTTTTTAAAACTAAATTTTTTCTTTCATCCAACTTGTCTTTATTTTTACGATAAGGAGAATAATATGTTGGACCATTGGGAATCGCTGACAAGTAAGCCGCTTCAGCAATTGTCATCTCTTTGGCACTTTTTCCAAAAAAAGCCTTTGAAGCTTCTTCTATCCCATAAATATTGCCACCATAAGGAGCTTCATTTAAATAAAGAGCTAGAATCTCTTCTTTTTCCATGATTTGTTCAATTTTTATAGCTAAAATCCACTCTTTAACCTTACGAGAAATAGAAACTTCTGGAGTCAGTAAAGTATTTTTAATTAATTGTTGAGTAATAGTAGAACCTCCCTGAACCTTTCGGCCGGTTAATTTTGCCCAAACAGTTGCTCTAATTATTGACGAAATACGGATACCCTTGTGTTTATAAAACTCGGAGTCTTCGATAGCTACCGTTGCGTTTAAAATATTAACCCCCATTTCCTCAAAAGGGATAACTGTTCTTTTTATGTCTTTATGAACATCATAAAGTAGGTTTGTGCCCGTGCGATCATAAATTTTTGTCGAACTTTGGATTCTGCGATCAGTAAAAGATTTGAAGTCGGGTATTTTTAAGGTACTAACCCAGGCTATTAACAGGCCGGTCATAAGAAGACCAAAGCCGATAATGAACCATATAATATTTTTAATTAAATGTTTTTTGTTTTTTGTCATTTTGTTGTTAATTGATTAATAAAGAGTTTTTAGTCCTAGTTTATATTATTAAGTTCTAATATATATAATAACATACTCTGTTCAATAAATATTGCAAATGTGCTAAAGTATATATTATGATAAAAGTAGTAACAGATGAGAAAAAAATTGACGAATTTTTAAATCGTGGAATTATAATTAATGCCTTACCAACCAAAGAAGATTTAAAAAAAATATTAATGTCTGGCAAAAGAATCAAAATCTATATGGGATTTGATGCTACGGCCAACACCCTTCATCTTAGTCATGCAAAAAACATAATGTTACTTGAAGAGTTTCGAAAACTCGGACACGAAGCCATCTTGTTGTTTGGTGATTTTACGGCCCGAATTGGGGACCCTTCAGGCCAACAAGGAACTCGAAAGACACTTTCTCAAAAAGAGGTATTAAAAAATGTCAAAGACTGGCAGAAGCAAATAAGAAATTTAATGAACTTTAAAGATAAAATTAATCCCCCAAAAATTCTTTTTAATAGTAAATGGCTAGCCAAAATGAATATGGAAAAAGTTTTAGGTCTTGCTTCAAATATTACAGTTTCGCAAATGATTGAAAGAGATATGTTTCAAAAAAGAATTAAAGAGGGTAAACATATTTTTCTTCACGAATTCATGTATCCATTATTGCAGGGCTATGATTCAGTTGCAATGGATATTGACGTAGAGCTTTGTGGAACAGATCAAATATTTAATGCTTTAATGGGGCGAACACTTTTACGAAAAATAAAAAACAAAGAAAAAATTGTCGCAGTTGTAAATTTGATGGAAAACCCTAAAACAGGAGAGTTGATGTCAAAAAGTAAAGGAACAGGGGTCTTTTTAAATACCACCCCAAAAGAGATGTACGGAGCCATAATGGCTCAACCCGACGAAATGATAAGAGTTCTCTTCGTTAATTGTACTAAATTATCATTAAAACAGATTGAAGACGTTTTAATTAGTCAAAACCCCCTTAATGCTAAAAAATTTGTAGCTAAAGAAATTGTTAAAACAATTCATGGTGAAAAAATGGCTGAAAAAGCAGAAGAAAGTTTTATTAAAACTTTTCAAAAAAAAGAAAATCCAAACGATATTGAAGCAGTAGAAATTACAGGGAAAAAAGGAGACTTGCTTGTAAATGTATTTTTAGAAAACAAAATAATTTCTTCTAAGAGTGATTATAGAAGACTAATTGAGAGTATGGCGATCACAAACTTAGATAAAAAACAAAAAGTTTCATCTGCAAATCAATTAGCTGAAAATGGTGTATATAGAATTGGGAAAAAAAGATTTTGCAAAATAAAAATTAGATAAGGATAAAATAAAAATTCCCCCGAGTTTATCTCGGGGGAATTTTTATTCTTCTATATCTTCATCATTAATTTTTAAATCATCATCAACCTCAAGTAAGTCGTCATCAACAGCCAATAGATCTTCATCTAATAGGCCATTAAGATCTTCTTCTTCGTCAATATTATCAAGAAGATCATCTTCATCTTCTTCGTTTGTGACATCTAATTTTAATTCTTCGTCATCGATATAACTCATAATATATAAGTTAAATTATAATGCATTATTTGTATCAAAATATTATTTTCTTTGCAATAGATTTAGGGCTGTGGATAACCTTTTATTTAAATTTTTCACAAGCAAGGCAAGTAAGGCCAATAGCGATAGCATCTAATTCATCATCAGAATTTATTTTTTCTTTAATTTCTATTAGTTTAGGAACCATAGACATTACATTTTCCTTATTAGCTTTACCGTAGCCGGTTACCGCCACTTTGATTTGAGGGGGAGTATATTCGTAAATCACTAAATTATTTTTTGAAGCGACATAAATTATTACTCCTCTAGCCTCTGAAACACCCATAACTGTTTTTTGATTTGTTGTAAAATAAAGTTTTTCAATAGCCAATATTTCAGGTTTGTATTTTTTAATTATTTTTTCTATTTCCAAACCAATATTTTTAATTCTTTCAGAAAAAGGAATATTGGCCTTAGTTTTAAAACAGCTTGAATAAACCAATAAATCTTTTTTTGAATTAGTTTTTTCTAAAATAGCTATTCCAACTCTTTCAAACCCCGGATCAATGGCTAAAATTTTCATTCGTAATTCGTAATTATTAATTCGTAATTATTTTTCGTATCCCAAATGCTCATAACCTTTTTTAGTGACGATGCGTCCTCTAGTTGTTCGGTCAAGCAAACCAAGTTGAATTAGATAAGGTTCCACTACTTCTTCAATTGTGGCCTCTTCCTCGCTTGTGGCGGCCGTGATTGTTTTTAGGCCAACTGGACCACCACCGAATTTTGAGATTATAATATCTAGGATTCGACGATCAGACGACGACAAACCAAGTTCATCAATTTCAAGTAAAGCTAAAGCTTTTTTAACAGCTTCTTTAGTTAAGGGAGTTTTGTGAACTTGAGCATAATCTCGACAACGTTTTAAAAAATAATTGGCCGTTCGGGGAGTAAAACGAGCTCTTTTTGATATTTCATCCAGGGCTTCATCTTCAAGCGTTACCCCAAGTATTTTGGCTGACCGAGCTAGAATTTTTTTAATTTCATCATGACTATAAAATTCTAAACGAAAAACTCCACCCGAGAAACGTGAACGTAAAGGAGAAGACAGAAGGGCAATACGAGTTGTCGCTGCAATTAAAGTAAAAGGCGGAAGTTCAAGTTGAATTGTTCTGGCTGATGGGCCCTTACCAATAATAATATCAAGAACACCGGATTCCATGGCGGGGTAGAGAACCTCTTCTACCATTTTATTTAGTCGATGAATTTCATCAATAAAAATAATATCTCCAGATGAAAGGTTGGTCAGAATTGAAGCCAAGTCCCCAACTTTTTCAATTGCTGGCCCCGAAGTAATTTTTATTTGTCTTCTTGTTTCTTTGGCAATTAAATGAGCCAAGGTTGTTTTTCCTAAACCTGGTGGACCATAAAATAAAATATGCTCAGCTGGATGAGAGCGCTCTTCGGCGGCGGTTAATAATATTTTTAAGTTCGCTTTTATGTTTTCTTGACCAATATATTCATTCCAAACCTCTGGACGGAGAGTTTGGTCTAAAAAACCCTCATCTCTATGAGTATTTGGAGATGGTGTCTTATTATTCTTCCTTGTTTTATTTGTGCTTGACATTATATTTTATATATGATATACTCTTCCCATAAGTTTGATATGTTTTTATTATAGCATTTTATTAAAGAGGATATAAATCTCTAAGCAATCGGCCCCGTGCTCTATATTTGTGCGTAGGACGATCTGGTTTATTTATATTTACTGGGTCTATCCTGTAATCTTATATTACTTTGTAAGTGTATGCTCTCAAAGGATTGTTTAGAGATTTATCTCTTTTTTAATCCAGCCTTGCTGAAAACTCAGCAAGGCTGGATTTTTATATTGTGTTTGACTTTTTGTTTTAATAATGTATAATCATAAAAAATGTAAATTCTAACAAACAAACAAACAAAAAAAGAAAGGAAATCATGATGAGAAAAAACTTAATCTTGTTGCTAACAGGTTTAATTCTAGGAGTTGGTATTTTAACGGGTTGTAGTAAAAAAACAGTACAATCTGTTCAGCAAGTATCAACTCAAGATGCAATACAAAGGCCATTAAAAAAATGGATGCAGTATACTTATCCTGCGGTCTCAAAAAGCGACCCGATTACTTTTTATAATGAGCTTGAGATAAGAATAGAAGCAAGGATACCCAAAAAAATAATGATGTTTAAAGATGGGGTGACTTACTATGTCGACAGCTCAACCGTGGTTAGTCTTAAAATTCCTAGATTAACACCTGGGGTTTTGGATAAAGTTGAACCAAACAACGGTCCACCAAAAAGTATGACAATTTCGTTTGATGAAACCAACCCAGACTACAACATCATGTTTGTAGTGCAGACTGACTCAAGTTTTGCGCAGGATGAAAGATGTAAAATAACCTTTGAAGGAAAAAAATATGATGCGAAAGCTTTTTTTGTTTCCTCAAAAAAAGGATACCCAAATCATCTTCTTTCTGACTTTGAGTGGTTAAACCTAAGTAGTAAAGTAGAATCGCAAGCTGGTGGGAGAAATGCCACTGGTACAAAGATTGTGAAAGAAAAGTAAAAAATTTAAAACACCGGGACCAAGGGCCCCGGTTTTTTTATTTCAAGTCAATCTTTTATACTTCAATTAAATCAACCGTACTACCGACCTCTTCAAGTGAAGTAATACCTTTTAGGACTTTGACGATTCCATCTTCTCTCATATTGAGTGTTCCTTGACTTGAAGCAATTTTTTTAATTTCTCGTTCACTTGGATTTTGAGGAATTATTTTTTCAATTTCCGCATCATTATAAATTGCTTCAAATATTCCCATCTGGCCAGAGTAGCCCGTATGATTACATTTTTCACAACCAACTGGTTCAAAAAGTTTAAATGGAGCATTCACATCAATTTCATATTTAGAAAAATCTTTATTATTATTTTTTGCTTCCTCTAAAATATTTTTTATGATAGTTTTTTCTCTTTCTGTTACTTCTTTTTCTTTTTTACAATTATTACAAAGTTTTCGGACCAAGCGTTGAGCAATAGACAAAGACAAAGCCGAAACCAAAGTTTTTGGATTAACTTCGAGATCAATTAAACGAGGAATAACTCCAGCCGCATTGTTGGTGTGCAATGTTGAAAAAACTAAGTGCCCAGTCAAAGCTGACTCGACGGCTGTTTTGGCAGTTTCGGCATCACGGATTTCTCCCACCATGATCACATCTGGGTCCTGACGTAAGGCTGAACGCAAACCCTCTAAAAAAGTATAACCTTTTTCTTCGTCAGTTTGAGTTTGAGAAATTCCAGGCAAGTGATATTCAATTGGGTCTTCAATGGTAATTATTTTTATTTCTTCTGAGTAAATTCTTTGTAGGAAAGAATAAAGAGTTGTCGTTTTACCAGAGCCTGTTGGACCGGTTAAAAGAATCAGGCCATTTGGTTTTTTAATTTCATTCATAAAAATTTCAAACAATTTTGATTCTATACCCATATCTTCAAGTTTTATTCTGATTGATTTTGGATTTAAAATACGCATTACAATTGATTCACCATAAGCTCCAGGCATAATAGAAACACGAAGACTTATTTCATTTTGATCTAAGAATATACTAAAGCGTCCGTCTTGAGCAATAGACGAAGTGGTAATTTTAAGCCCAGAAATAAGTTTAATTCGAGAGTTTATAAATTTATGAACATAAGGTGGTAATTCCATCACTTCATGGAGTACTCCATCGAGTCTTAATCTTAAACGGATCGTTTTTTCTTCAGGTTCAAAGTGAACATCAGAGGCTCCTATTGCAATAGCTCCAGCTAAAATAATTTCTAAAATATGCGAAGTTGTACGGGTCTTATCCTTTTCGGCTTCAAGGATGGAATTTTTAATATCATCCATATTTTTTATACCCTCCATTATTTTTTTAAGAACATCACCAGAAACAGACACCGAACCCATCTTTGATTCTGAGGCATAAGAAATTTCAGCATATCTTTCCCAGGCTTTTTTTAGAGAAAAAAGAGAAGCCATATAAAAATGGGGCTCATATCCATGGTCGACAAAATAAGATCTAAGACTTTCTAATTTTTCAGGTTGAGGAGATCGAACAGCGACATGAATATTTTTCCCAATTAATTTAAAAGGAGCAATTTCAAGAGACATTGCTTCTTTTTCGGTAATTGAACGAAGAGCGTTGTTGTCGATCACAACCCCCATTAAGTTTATTGGTGGGACTCCATACCTAGCTTCCGCTAAGACTTGAACCAAATCTTCTTCTTCTTGCCTTCTTAGATCGTCTAAATTTTTTTGTTGTTTTTCGTCGTCAAATAAAATAGTCATTGTTGCTTTATTATAGCTTATAAAATGAGAAAGTACGAACTTGACAATTATTACCAAGTATGCTAGGATGTGGCCAAATGTTAGTTTTCTAGTTTTGGTTTTATTTCTTACTCAGAAATATTTTTTTGGGTGCGAGATAAAACCAAAACTAAAAACAAAAACCGTACCATGAAAAATAAACTACTCAAAAGCCTGTTTATAATAATCCTAATTTTGGGATCACAGGTTGTCCACGCTCAAAGTTACCAGCGCTGGATATATTGGTCTAATGAAGGTCACCAAGTGACCGCCAGTGAAATGGGAGAAATAACGGAAAAACTTTTTGATCGGGAAATAATTCCGAACAGAACTTTTGCGCTATCTAATGGGGTTTCATTAAGAATACCTCAACCTTTGTTGTTTTTGCGATACATTCGCACAGCAGTTCTCTCTGTTCGCCCCTGGGCGACAGAAAGAGATCAAATTGTTGACGCGATCTATAATTCTGATCGTTTCCGTTGGGGGAATGACGTTAATGTCCGCGTCAAAAACCACTGGGTAAGCGTTCAAAATAAAAAGGCAACCTTCACCAATAATTACTCTGGTGAGGGTAAGAATGTTTTCTTCCTTTTTATTGACGGAATCCCCACAATCAAATGTGATTGTGGAAATCCACTTGAGCTGATGCCGGAATACTTTTCTTTTCGTCATGAAGGTGGAGGGGGGAAGGGTTATATTGTTGAGTCTGACCCAAACAGAAGAGGTTCGTCTTCTTCTCAGACTCAAACTATCGAGGCAGCATCTCCAGATTTTGTGGCGCCGAAAACAATATCAGAAATGGTGCTCGGAAAAGTACCACAAGAGCAAACTTCTGATGTTTTAATCCCCCAAAAAAAATTTAACTGGAAACCAGTTATAATTGTGGGAGGAACAGCCGTTACAGTTGGAACAGGATTGTTGGTTTACTCTTTGTTAAAAAAGCAAAAGCCAAATGATCCTGTAATTCCAGGAGAACCGGTTGACCCAACTGGTCCGATGGACCCAACAGGCCCTTAGTTGTGAATAATAAAATACGCTCGGAAGGGTAATAACCTTATCTTTCCTTGCTTTTTTAAGTTTTTAATATTTCCTTAGAAGTATTGAAGGTTTAAAATTGCAAAAATACTGTTCTTTTAAGAATAAAACACTATTGACATTTTGCTGTCGATATGCTATTATATTCTAATCGGAATTGAAGTTTTAATTATTAATAAACGCTTATGGCGAAAGAATAAATATGAAAAATAATATTAAAAAAATAATAGTCGCAGTTTTTAGTTTGGTTTTGCTTTTTATTGCTGGGCAAAATGCTTTTGCGGCAACAAATAGTGTTACTTGGAATACTCTTTCAAATGATTGTAAGACTATTGCAATTGCTAATAAAACCCAAAATATTGGCTTTGGTAATCCTTGTTGGGTAGGAGAAAATATCTCAGCCAACTCTGGAGATACTATTCGAGTTCGAGTTTATTATCATAATACTGGAACTTCAACTGCTAATAATACTAAAATAAGAATAATTAAATCGCCTAATGGAAATACTTCTACTAATTATACTTTTAGTGGACAGATAATTTCTGATTCAGGAACTTTTAATTCTACTAATCCTAGTGGTGTTTATTTAACTATTCCAGCCGGTAAGACACTTGATTATGTCACTACTTATTGGTATCCAAATCAAACATCAAGTGGAAATGGTTCAGCTTTTCTTTATGGACAAAATGGTTCTGAGGTTTTAGGTTCTGGTCTTGCTATTGGCAACATCGCTCCAGGATGGAATACTCAAGGTACTGTTATTGCTGAATTTAAAGTTAACAATGTTCAAACTCCAAATTGTTCTATTGATAACTTTACCGCCAACCCAAATACAATAAACCAAGGAGCGTCTTCAACTCTATCTTGGAATACAACAAACTGTACTTCTGTTTCAATCAATCAAGGAATTGGAAATGTTTCAGTTGATGGAACACGAACAGTGACTCCAGGCGTTACAACAACCTATACTTTAACAGCGACCGGTTCAAATGGATCAAGCGTGACAAAAACAGCGACAGTAAATGTTAATCCTGTTAATAATACTTGTGTTATTAATAATTTTATTGCCAACCCAGGAACGATAAATCAGGGCGGGACTTCAAGTCTGGCTTGGTATACAAGTGATTGTGCTTATGTAAAACTTTATAATGGAAATAATTTAATAGGTACTTATTATGGAATGTCTGGAAATCAAGCTGTCACCCCAAATCAAACTACAACTTATACATTGAAAGGATATAATGCGAATGGAAGTGTTTCAAGTACAAAAACAGTAACGGTAATAGTTAATCCAATTATTCAAAATTGTACAATTAATAGTTTTACCGCAAATCCAACAACCATAAATTCTGGAGGGTCTTCAAATTTGTCCTGGTCAACAACTAATTGTACAAATGTAACTATTTCAAACCTTGGTTACAATGTTCCTGTAAATGGAACACAGGCAGTTTGGCCAACAGTGACAACTACATATACTTTAACAGCTACTGGTTCAAATGGACAAAGTCAAACTAGAACTGCTACTGTAACAGTTAATCAAATAGTTTCTAGTTGTACCATTGATAACTTTACAGCAAATCCAACATCAATAGCTTCTGGGCAATCTTCAACTCTATCTTGGAATACAACAAACTGTACTTCTGCTTCAATCAGTCCGGGAATTGGAAATGTTTCAGTTGATGGAACACGAACAGTGACTCCAGGCGTTACAA
>CAZHIB010000009.1:0-2969 GCA_964532365.1 uncultured Candidatus Saccharibacteria bacterium | reverse complement strand
ACTCCAGGCGTTACAACAACCTATACTTTAACAGCGACCGGTTCAAATGGATCAATTGTAATAAGAACAGCAACTGTTCATGTTAATGCTGTTATCACTTCTTGTTCTATTGATAACTTCACCGCCAATCCAAATACAATAAACCAAGGAGCATCTTCAACTCTATCTTGGAATACAACAAACTGTACTTCTGTTTCAATCAATCAAGGAATTGGAAATGTTTCAGTTGATGGAACACGAACAGTGACTCCAGGCGTTACAACAACCTATACTTTAACAGCGACCGGTTCAAATGGATCAATTGTAATAAGAACAGCAACTGTTCATGTTAATGCTGTTATCACTTCTTGTTCTATTGATAACTTCACCGCCAATCCAAATACAATAAACCAAGGAGCATCTTCAACTCTATCTTGGAATACAACAAACTGTACTTCTGTTTCAATCAATCAAGGAATTGGAAATGTTTCAGTTGATGGAACACGAACAGTGACTCCAGGCGTTACAACAACTTATATCTTAACAGCCACTGGTAGAAATAGTACTTTGGATACTAGAAGTGTGACAGTAACAGTTAAGCCAATTGTTCAAAATTGTACGATCAACAGTTTCACTGCTAATCCAAATACAATAACAAGTGGTCAATCATCAACACTAGCGTGGAGTACAACTAATTGTACAAATGTAACTATTTCAAACCTTGGTTACAATGTTCCAACTTCAGGTCAGCAAGAAGTTTGGCCAACAGTGACAACAACTTATACTCTAACAGCCTATAGCGTAGGAGGAAAAAGTCAAACTAGAAATGTAACAGTTACCGTTAAACCTATTTCTCAGATTTGTACAATTAATAGTTTTACTGCTAATCCGACAACCATAAACCCTGGGGCCTCTTCAGTTTTATCTTGGAGTACTAGTGGTTGTGAGTCAGTAGTTCTTAATGGGACAGAAGTTCCCGCCTATGGAAGTCAAACAGTTTGGCCAGCAAACACAACGACCTATACCTTAATTGGAAAAAATTCATATGGAGTAGCTCAAACTAAAACTGTAACTATTACGGTTAATTCAAACCCTCAAACATGTGTTATAAATAATTTTACAGCTAACCCAAATTCTCTTAATTATGCTGGAAATTCGACATTATCTTGGAGTACAACTAATTGTACAAATGTAACTATTTCAAACCTTGGTTACAATGTTCCAACTTCAGGTTCACAAAATGTTTGGGTTAATCAAACCACAACATATGTATTAACAGCTACAGGATCAAATGGTATCACTCAAACACAATCAGTGACTGTTTATGTTGGTAATAATAACAACACTTGTCAAATAACTGATTTTTCAGCTTCCGATACTCGTATTGATGAAGGAGATTCAACAAACCTTTATTGGCAAACAGAAAATTGTGAAAGAGTTAAAATCTCAAATATTGGTGATGTATCTTTAAATGGCAATAAAAGAGTTTATCCAAATAGTACTAGAACTTATACTATAACTGCTTATAATTTTAATGGTTCTACTGTTACTGATTCTATTAGGATTTATGTTGATGAAGAAGACAATGATAATGATGATTGTCGTATTGATAGTTTTACGGCTGATAGAACTTACATTAATCGAGGTGATTCAGTTAATTTGAGATGGAGAACAACAGATTGTGACGATGTTAGTATTACTAATTATGGAAGTGTTGATGACGATGGAAGTGAAACTTTCTATCCAAACAGCACAATGACATATACTCTTCGGGCAAGAGGAGATAATGGAAGTGATTTAGAATCAATTCGAATTACTGTTGGTGATGGAAATGATATAATTTACAACACGAATGTTGTTACAACAATTGCGACAAACATTACTCAAACAAGTGCTCAGGTCAATGGACTTATCACAAGTACAAACTATGGAAACGCAAGTACCTACTTTGAGTATGGAACAAGTGTAAACATGGGAATGAGAACAGCTTCTCGTCCAACTGGTGGAAATAGTTACTTTAATGAGTATCTATCAAATCTAAACCCAAATACAATTTATTATTTCCGAGCGGTTGGTGAAGGGTCAGGTGGTGTTTCTCGTGGAGCGATTGAAGTCTTCAGAACTCTTGGTTATGTAAATACTAATTGGAATAATACAAATACCAACACAACAAACACTAGAATAATTCGAGAGGTTGTAGTTGAACAAGGTAATACTGTTTACGGCTCATTGTCTCCAATTATGCTTCAAATTGAAAACCGTTATCAATCAATTGGTGTTGGTGATGTCATAGACTATACTGTTTTCTACAAGAATATTAGTATTTCAAGATTAACCAATCCAATGGTTCAAGTTTATGTTCCAAAAGGAATAACAATTACAAATAGTTCAAGAGGAACATTCTCAAATGAAAGTCGAACTCTATCTGTGCCGATTGGAGACTTAAATCCAAACGATGAAGGTGTTATATATCTACAAGCCGTAGTTGAAGAATTAGATGCTAATTTAGCTCAAATCGTTACTACCGCTGTCTTGATTTATACTAATCCAAATCAAGCTCAAGAAAATGCCATGGCTTATGTTCTTAATAACCCAAGAGTTGTAAATGTTAATAATCTTGGAGCTGTTGCTTTCTTTGGAAATATATTTGGTCTAAGCTTAATTGGTTGGTTATTGTTAATAATTTTGATCATGTTATTGATTCTTCTGTCTAGAACCTATTATGGACGTCGAAACACAACAACAAAAATTACAACAGAAAAAATAATTAATTAATAAAAAAATAATAACATACCCCGATAAATCGGGGTATGTTATTATGTATTTATGAAATCAGATATAATTAAAATTCAAGATTTAAAAAAAGTAGCTAATTTTTTAATTAGACAAGCGGAAAATAAATTCTCAGATCAGGCAGTTGTTTTAGCTTTATCTGGTGATTTAGGAGCGGGCAAAACAACTTTAACTCAAAATATTGGACAACAGTTGGG
>CAZHIB010000008.1:12501-16221 GCA_964532365.1 uncultured Candidatus Saccharibacteria bacterium | reverse complement strand
CCATTGTGAGTAATTAATATTTTCTTTTTTTTAAATATATTCATAATTAATTCATCTTAAATTCAAAAAACTTTATAAAGAAAGCAATAATTTTTTCTAATAAGAAGAATAAAATAAAAAATAGAAGAATAACTCCAATAAAATTTCTGATATCTCGACTTATCAATAAAGCAGTGTAGCTAAAAACCCATCCAATATAAAACATGACAATTGTCCAAACTATTACTGACAATATTTCGGCTTTAATAAAAATTCTAAGGCTAATTTTTTTATAACCAGCGTAGATTACAGCAAACCAATATATACCAAGTATCAAAAACCGAGATAAAAAAACTGAAATAAATGGTTTTTTTGTAAAATTTGGTAAAAATGTATTTATTTTTTCCTCAGCTTTAATCAAAAAACAATTTTTTGAATGATTTTTTTGTAAATAATAACCAAGGCTATAGCCCAAAATTGATTTAATTGAAGTTCCTAATAAAATAGCAATAAAAACATAAAAACTATTTACTGAATTAAGATGAGCAAAAATTCCCGCAAAAATAACAACAATTTCACCTTCTATTATTACACCTAAAATAATTAATAAATATACTATTTCAATGTGGTTAAGTATAAAATTTTGAAGGTAACTAATCGTTAGCATAAATTAAAGATCGAAATGAAATACTTTTTTTAACACCCAATTAATGATTGACACAAGCAGAGCTCCAATGAATGCTGCATAAAAAGTATCAACATTAAATCCTTCAATTAAAACCCCCAAATACCAAAAAAGAGCTCCATTAATCACTAGGGAAAATAAACCAAGAGTAATAATGTTAATTGGTAAAGTTAAAATATTTATTACAGGCTTTATTATCATATTAAATAAAGCTAAACAAGCTCCCACAACAAAACTAACCCAAATAGGATCAACCGTAATTCCAGAAATTATTTTTGTTGTTGCAAATACGGCCACCGATAAAATAATCCAATGTAAAATAATACGCATAAATTTAAAAAATTATCTATATAATTGATCAACCACCATCCTAACAATATTTCCGTCTGCCCGCCCTTTTAACTCTTTCATTAATCCTGACATAAACAAACCTTTTTTTGTAATATCTTTAACTTCTAATTCGTCATATTTTTGTTTAACAAATTTTTCTATTTGATCAGAGCTCATCAGTTCAGGTAAAAATTCTTCAATAATTGCCAGTTGAGCTTTTTCAACTTCGACTAAATCCATCCTATTTCCTTTAGTAAATTGCTCAATTGAATCTTTTCTCTGTTTCGAAGCCCGAATGATAACTTTTATGGCTTCTTCATCTGATAATAAATCTTGAGGAGTTTTACCAATTGCGACCAATTCATTTGTAAAGGCCGTGACCAATCCACGCATAACTTCAAGGCGAACATTATCACGGGACATCATAGCAATTTTTATTTGGTTTTTAATTTGTTCATGTAACATATGTAATATTATATCAAATTTATGGTAAAATACAATTATGAAAAAAATTATATTTTTAGATACTGAAACAACCGGTAATGAGCCCAAAAAGGATTTTCTTTGCCAATTAGCATATAAAACAAAAACTGAAACTTTTTGTGAATTATACAAACCCCCAATTCCTATTCCGCCTGAGGCAAGTGCTATTACCCATATAACCAATAAGCATGTAGCCAACAAACCAACATTCAAAGAAAGTCCTGAATATAAAAAGATAAAAACACTTCTGGAAGATAAAAATTCTGTTATGGTTGCTCATAATAATAAATTTGATTTTGAAATCTTAAAAAATGAAAATATTTTTCCATCAAATACAATTTGCACTTTGCGGGTGGCTCGGACACTCGACAAAAACAATATCATTCCACAATACCGCCTTCAGTATTTAAGATATTACTTAGATATTGATATTGAAGCTCCCGCTCATGACGCCCTTGGTGATGTCTTAGTTTTAGAAAAACTTTATGAACGATTACTTGATAAAATTATGAAAGAAGACAAAATCACAGAAGAACAAGCTGTAGAAAAAATGATTGAAATATCAAGTCGTCCTTCAATAATGAATATGTTTAATTTTGGAAAATATAATGGAAAAACCGTAGAAGAAGTCGCCAATACAGATCGTGGGTACCTTGAGTGGATGCTCGCCCAAAAAGAACAGAATCCAGAGAATGAGGAAGATTGGATATACACCCTCAAGTATTATTTAGGCAAATTACAATAAAAAACAAAAAGCAATTTATTTTTGGTTTTTATGCTAAAATATGGATATGGAAATAATTACAATTATTTTTCTTGGAATACTCATCGCCCTTGTTATAGGTCTTTTTTTCTTTTTAAAAAAGAAGCCCGAAGAAAAAAATGATAACTCTATCCAACTACTACTTACTCAGATTAATGAATTATCTAGAAATATTGATAGTAAATTAGGTGAATCACAAAAAGAAATCAATCAATCGATGCGTTTCCAGTCTACTGAAACATCTCGCATTATTGCTGATATTACTGAAAAAATTACTCGCTTAGATGAAACCAATAAGCAGGTTGTTTCTTTTGCTGATCAATTAAAAAATTTACAAGATATCTTAAAAAACCCAAAACAACGTGGGGTGCTTGGAGAATATTATCTTGAAACATTATTAAAAAATGTCATGCCCCCAGGTTCTTATCAAATGCAATATTCTTTTCCGGATGGAAGTATTGTTGATGCAGCTGTTTTCATTAAAGATAAAATTATACCAATTGATTCAAAATTTTCACTTGAAAACTACAATCGCATATCAGAAACAAATGACAAAACAGAAAAAGACCGCTTAGAAAAAATTTTTGTTAATGATTTAAAAAATCGTATCGCTGAGACTTCAAAATATATTCAACCAAAAGAAAATACAATGGATTTTGCTTTTATGTTTATCCCCCACGAAGCAATATATTATGATTTATTGATAAATAAAATTGGAGCCATCACTGAAGAGACTGAAAATTTAATCCAAAGAGCAGCTAGTAAATATAAAGTGATAATCGTCTCTCCAACTTCTTTCTTGGCATATCTTCAAACCGTCCTTCAAGGACTTAAAGCTATGCAGATAGAAGAGGGAGCTAAAGATATTATCAAACGAGTTGGTGAATTAGGAACTCATTTACAATCATATGAAGAAATTCACCTGAAACTCGGTAAATCAATTGAAACAGTTGTGAATCATTTTAATAAATCAAATCATGAGTTTAGAAAAATTGACAAAGACGTTACACGCATCACAGGAGAAGCAATAAAAATTGAAAACTTATCTATCAAAAAACCGCAGGAAGATAATTAAAAAGAGATGGAAATAATTTCCATCTCTTTTTAATTGAAAATATCTGCCTAAATTAACACCTAAAATTATTACAGTACCCACGCCCTTGATAATTATAGCTATTGTAATTATTAAAACTTGAATAACGATAAGGGTAAGGGTAGCCACTATGATACGAAACTTCGTAGCCGTTATAATATCGTGAATTATAATAATTGTGATTATTATAATTTTGGTAATTATTATAGTGATTATAACTACTATTATTGTAACCAAAATTTGAATAACTATAATTTGAACATGAATAACCAATACAAGCTTCTATCTTGTTAAAATTAGGCATGAAGCCAAAACCCATTACTAATAAAAACCCAAAAATCAATATTATTGTCTTTTTCATAACTTTATTATTATACATTTTTAAAT